>JALDXK010000065.1:0-15745 GCA_032155105.1 Acidobacteriota bacterium | reverse complement strand
GTACTACACCGCTCGCCGCCGCAGGACCGCGCCGAAGAACGCCTCGAGGCCGTCGCGGAACGGCAGGGTCTGGTGCGTGCGCTCCTGCGCATAATCGGCGCGCGCGGCGAGGAACGCGGCCACGACCTGCTCGTTCTCTTCGGGCTCGCTCGAGCACGTGCTGTAGATGATGCGGCCGCCCGGGCGCACGAGTCCGGCGGCGCGCCCGAGCAACGCGTGTTGCGCCGCGGCGAACCTGGGCAAGTCATCCTCGGATCGCCGCCAGCGGATGTCGGGATCGCGACGGATGGTGCCAAGGCCTGAGCATGGCGCGTCGATCAGCACCGCATCGAAGACATCCGCGCGAAAGGGGAGCGGGCCATCGGCGGGCAGGTGCACCACGCGCGCGTTCGCCACTCGGCATCGCTCCAGCGTGCGCGTCAGCAGCCGCACCCGATGCGGCCGCACGTCGCCGGCGACCACCGCGCCGGAAGGGCCCACCCCGGCGGCGATCCGGATCGTCTTCCCACCTGGCGACGCACAGAGATCGAGCACGCGCTCTCCCGGCCGGGCGTCGACAAGCTCCGCGATCAACTGCGAGGCCTCGTCCTGGACGATGAACCGGCCGGCGTGGAAGGGCTCGAGATTCAAAGGATGACCATCGACGACCGAGAGCCCGTCAGCGGCGCGCCGTGTCGGCTCGGTGGTGACCCCGGCGGCGGCCAGTTCCTTCGCGAGCGCATCGCGGGTCGTCAGCGCGCGATTCACCGCGAGACACAGGGTCGCCGGCCGGTTGTTGAACTGCAGCCACTCGGCGGCGGCAGCTTCGCCGTGCCGCGCGACCCAGCGATCGACCAGCCATCGCGGATGCGAGTGCACGATCGACAGATCGGCCGGCCACACGAGCGACTCGCGATCGCGCGACAGCGCGCGCAGCACCGCGTTGACGAGGCCCGCCGCGCTCGACTTGCCGGCGCGGCGCGTCAACTCCACGGCGTCGTTGATCACCGCGGACGCCGGCAGTCGCGACAGATACAGCAGTTGAAAGCCGCCCAGCCGGAGCACGCGCAGCACCGCGGCGTCGAGTTTCGACAGCGGCCGGTTGACGCGCGAGGCCAGCTGGTAGTCCACAGCGTTGCGCATGCGGAGCGTGCCGGCGACGAGTTCGAGCAGCAGCGCGCGGTCACGTTCGTCTGCCAGTGGCTGCCGGACGCGGGCCACGGCTTCGCCGAGGTCGAGCGGGCCCTCGTCGACGTGGCGCAGCGCATCGAAGGCGGCGAGGCGGGCGGCGGCAATCATGGCGCCGAGAACCGGGCGCCGGGGCGCAGTGTCCGGCCCGACATCGCATCACGCGCGCTCATCACGCGCTTGCCTTCGAGCTGGAGGCCGACGATCTCGATCAGCGTCCCGCCTCCGCAGGCGACCAGCAGGCCGTCGGCGGCGGAGGCTTTGACGATGGTGCCGGGCCTGTCCACCGAAGCGTTAGCGGCGGTGGGCCTGTCCACCGAAGCTTTAGCGGCGGTGGGCCTGTCCACCGAAGCTTTAGCAGCGGTGGGCCTGTCCACCGAAGCGTTAGCGGCGGTGGGCGTGCCCATCGAATCTCCCACCGCCGTGCCGGCATCGAGATCAGGCAGCCGCGACCGGTGAAGGATGTAGCGCGTGCCGCCGAGGAAGGTCGAGGCGTGAGGCCATGGATAGAGCCCGCGAATCAGGTTGTGGATGTCGGTCGCGGGCTTCTCCCAATCAACCACGCTCTCGGCCTTCGACAATTTCGGCGCGTAGGTCACGAGCGACTCGTCTTGCGGCACCTCGATCGCCGTGCCCGCGTCGATCGCGTCGAGGGTGTCGACGAGCAGCGCCGCGCCTCGGGCCGCAAGCACGGACTCAACCTCGGTGGTCGTCTCGTCGGGCCCGATCGGCACGGTCGCCTTCGCGATCATCGCGCCGGCGTCGAGCGCTTTCACCACGCGCATGATCGTGACGCCGGTTTCCCGATCGCCGGCGATTACCGCGCGATGGATCGGTGACGCGCCGCGATACCTCGGCAACAGCGAGGCGTGCACGTTGATCAGGCCGCGCGGCAGCGCCGCCAGGAGCCAGTCCGGCAGGATCTTGCCGTACGCCGCCACCACGCCAATGTCGGCGTTGAGCGACCTCAGGTCGCGCTCGAACAGATCGCGCGCCAGCTTGTCGGGCTGGAACACGCGCAGGCCGGAGGCGAGGGCCAGTGCCTTGACGGGCCCGGCCGTGACCTGCTGGCCGCGCCCGCGTGGCCGATCGGGCTGCGTCACCACACCGGCCACCGGATGCCGCGACGCAATCAGGTGTTCCAGCGTGGGAACGGCGAAGCCCGGCGTACCGAAAAACACCACGCGCAAGGGCATCAGATCACCACTTGCCGGCCTTCGCGAGCTTCTTGATCTTCCGAACGATGAGGTCCCTCGAGATGCCGCGGAGGCGATCCACGAACAGGCAGCCGTTCAGGTGATCGACTTCATGCTGGAGGGCACGCGCCAACAGGCCGCTCCCTTCGAGCGTGTGCTCGTCGCCGTGGCGGTTGAGGCCCTTGATCACGACGCGTTTGGGCCGCGCCACCGTGGCGGTGAATCCCGGCACGCTGAGGCAGCCCTCTTCCTCGAGCTGCATGCCGTCGCGCGCGACGAACTCCGGGTTGATCATCACGTGAAGGGCGGCTGGATCGCGTCCCACGGACAGGTCGATCACGAAGATGCGGAGCGGCACGCCGACCTGCGGCGCCGCGAGGCCGATACCTGGCGCCGCGTACATCGTTTCGATCATGTCGTCGATCAGGGTGTCGATCTCCGGCGTGATGACGTCGACGGGCCGCGCCTGCTCGCTGAGGATGGTCTCCCCGAGCCTGAGGATGGGACGAAGCACCGCGTCAGGCCTGCGCGGGTGCCGGACGGCGCGACACCCGGCCGCGGATCCGCGATCCGGTCCCGGCCACGCGGGCGCGCAGATCAACCATCGTGTCGCCGCCGAACCGTTCGAGCAGCGCGTCGGCCAGCACCAACGCGACCATCGCTTCGGCCACCACGGCGGCGGCCGGCACGGCGCACGTGTCGCTGCGTTCGATGGCGGCTGGGGCTTCCTCGAGCGTGGTGAGGTCCACGGACCGCAGCGGCTTCATCAGCGTCGAGATCGGCTTCATGAAACCGGTGACGCGCAACTCCTGGCCGTTCGTGACGCCGCCTTCGAGTCCGCCGGCGCGATTGGTGGGCCGGCCGATCACCGGTTCGCCGGCCACCGCGTCCGGCCTGGCCACGATTTCGTCATGCACCTGCGATCCAGGGCGCCGTGCGCCCTCCACGCCATCGCCGATCGCCACCGCCTTGATCGCCGGAATCGACATCACGGCCTGGGCCAGGCGGCCATCCAGCTTGCGGTCCCATTGCACGTAGCTGCCGAGGCCGATGGGCAGGTTCCGGACGATCACTTCGAACGACCCGCCCAGCGTGTCGCCCGCTTCCTTGGCGGCGTCGATGGCGGCCATCATCTGTTGTTCGAGCGCGGGGTCCGCACAGCGAAGTGGGGCTTCGGGAGCGAGGCTCCTGGCCCGCTCGAAGGTGACCACCGTTGCTTGCGGTACCACCACGGCGCCGATGCCGGTGATATGGCTGGTCAGGTCGCAGTCCACCGCCAGCAGCAGCTGCCGCGCGATAGCGCCCGCCGCCACCCGCGCCGCGGTTTCACGGGCGCTGGCACGCTCGAGCACGTCACGGATGTCGTCGTGGTCGTATTTGAGGGCGCCGGCCAGGTCGGCATGGCCCGGGCGCGGGCGGACCACCGCGGCGCGGTTGGCGCCGGTCGATCCCGGCGGCGCCTGGGACTCCACGTGCATCGTGTTCTGCCAGTTCTCCCAGTCCTTGTTGCGCACGAGGAGCGCCACCGGGGCGCCGGTGGTGCGGCCACGGCGCACGCCCGAGAGAATCTCCGCGCGATCCGTTTCGATCACCATGCGCCGGCCGCGTCCGTATCCGCCCTGGCGGCGGCGCAGCTCGAGCGTGATGGCCTCGAAATCGATCGGCAAGCCGGCGGGCAGGCCTTCGAGGATCGAGACGAGCGCCTGGCCATGCGATTCACCGGATGTCAAAAAACGCAGCATTCGCCGAGCATTTTATCTTAATAAACTGCCACGTCTCCGCGACCTGAATCTCCAAACACGCAGCGATCGTGCGCAAACGCCCGGGCCTTCCGTTTGCAGTTCCGCCGCGCATGTTGATGCTCGATCGCTATCTCGTGGCCGGCGGCAACGCGCTCGATCTCGCCACCGGCGTGAACATCCGCTGGCAGATCCGGCGCGCGCCGATCGCCACCATGCCGCCGCTGTTCACCGTGCGCGGCCGCTCGTGGCTCATCGACTTCGACCCGCGAGGCAGTTCACGGGTTGAGGTGTGGGAGCGCTCACCTGGCCGGTCTTCGGCCGCGGTCAGCAACATCAGCGACGATACGCTGCACGCCTTCCGCGCCGCGCTGGTCGACGCGCGCGACGGACGTCCACGGGCGCTCGACCTGACGGAAACGGCAACGCCCGCGTGGCTGCAGACACAGCGCGTGCTGGCGCGCGAGGCCCGCCTGGCCGGCTTCGTGCCGATGGCGTCGGACGCCTTTGGGGCGATCCTCTCGCAAGGTGACTGGAAGTGGCCGTCGTGGCTCAAGGAGCGATCGTTGGTGATTTTCGCAACCGACGGCAAGCTGTCGCCCGATGCGACGCTCGCGTTGTTCAAGCTCGCCACCAAGGACGCGCGGCCGCACCTGATCGTGCGAGGCGTCACGAACCAGGCGTGGCGGCCGCGATTGATCACCGCGGCGACGTCCGTACACGACAGCGCCGGCAACGGGGGACTGTCGACGCCGGCCTCGCTGATCGATCGCGCCGACCGGCTTCGCGGCAGCGGCAAACTGGTTGAGGCCGAGGCCTCAGCCCGCTGGGGCGTACTGTTGGCTGAGTCGGGCGAGGAAGGGGCCTCGTCACGATGCGAGCTGGCGCGGTGCCTGATGTCGCAGCGCCGATGGCTCGAAGCGCGGGCCATGCTCGTGCCGATTGACGGCGCAGAGGCGGAACGATTGCGGGCAGAGATTGGGCGCGCCTCGATCGAGGCCCGTACCGAACCGGCGCTGGTGGAGGCGTTCCTGGAGATCCTGCGCATCTGCCAGGACGTCGAAGACGCCGCTGCCGCGTTGTCGCGCGTGGCGCTGCGGCTCAATGAAACCCTTGCCGCCAGTCGCGTGGCGTTCGTGATTCGCGATCGCGACGAGCCGCATGCCGCCGCCTACGCGGGTGGCGGCGTGCCGTCGGCCGCGGATCTGTCGCTCGCATTGCAGGTGCTCGATACGGGCGTTGCGTTGCCGATGCTGGACCGCGGACACAGCGTGGAAGCGGCGTTGCCGATTCGCTATGGCGCAACGGTTGTCGGCGCGTTGTGGTGTCATTGGTCGATGGGCGTCCCGCTCATTCCGCAGGACGTGAGCAGCGTCCTGGGCCTGGCCGCGACCGCCGCCGCGCCGGCCGTGCACCATCTTGTCGAGCGGCACCGCATTCCCAAGGCGGCGTCCGGCCTGGTGCCGGACCTCGTGGGAGAGAGCGCGGTGATGGACACGGTTCGCCATTCCGTACTGCGGGCGGCTGCGTCGCCGTTCCCGGTATTGATCGAAGGCGAAAGCGGTTCGGGCAAGGAGCTCGTGGCCCGCGCCATTCACGTCGCGAGCGCACGGCGATCGCGGCGATTCTGCGCGCTGAACTGCGCGGCGATCACCGACGAGCTCGTCGAAGCGGAGTTGTTCGGACACACGCGTGGCGCGTTTACCGGTGCGGTCGCCGAACGGCTGGGTCTGTTCGAAGAGTCGCAGGGCGGCACGTTGTTTCTCGATGAAGTCGCCGAGCTCAGCGTTCGAGTCCAAGCCAAGCTGCTCCGAACGCTGCAGGAAGGCGAAGTCCGCCGTCTGGGCGAGTCGGGCACGCGCAAGGTCGATGCGCGCATCGTCGCGGCGACGAACCGGCCGCTGGCATCGGAAGTCGCCGCCGGCCGGTTTCGGAACGACCTGCGCTACCGCCTCGATGTGCTGCGCATCACGATCCCGCCGCTGCGCGAGCGTCTCGAGGACATTCCGCCGCTCGTGCGTCACGTGTGGTCGGTGCTCGCGGCCCGTACCGGGAGCAAGGCCGTGCTGTCTCCCGCGGCGTTGTCGTTGCTTGGATCGCACGATTGGCCGGGCAACGTGCGCGAGCTGCAGAACGTGTTGGCGTCGATGATGGTGGCCGGACCGCCGCGCGGCGTGATCGGTCCGCAATCGCTGCCGGCGCACATCACGCGAGCGACGGCCATGACCGCCCGGGCCACGCTCGCCGAGGCGCGCCGCGATTTCGAAGCCCGCTACGTGCGGGCCGCGCTCGCCCGCGCCGGCGGTCGCGTGATGGTGGCGGCCCGCGAGCTGGGCGTGTCGCGGCAGGGGCTCAGCAAGCTGACGACGCGTCTCGGGCTCGCAAGTCTCGAAAAACGCATCGTGGCCACGCATTAATATGACAGTCGCGTGCTCCGTTACCTGCTTCGCCGCCTCCTGCTGACCATTCCGGTCCTGCTCGGCGTGGCCACGCTGGTGTTCTCGCTCATTCACCTCGTGCCCGGCGATCCCGCCCAGGCGATGCTCGGCGATGGCGCCTCCGCGCAGGACATCGTCGAGTTACGGAAGAGTCTCGGCCTCGACCGGCCGCTGCTCGATCAGTACGTCACATTCCTTCGGCAGGCCATCACCGGCGACCTCGGAACGTCGTTTCGCACCGGCCGGCCCGTCACGACGATGATTCTCGAGCGCATTCCTGCTACCGCAGAGCTCGCCATCGCCGCGATGATCGTGGCCGTCCTGATCGCGGTTCCGCTCGGCGTAGTCGCCGCGGTGTGGCGGGGCACGGCCGTGGACTACGGCGCGATGACCTTTGCGCTGGCCGGCGTCTCGATTCCCAATTTCTGGCTTGGTCCGCTCCTCGCGATAGTTTTCGCGGTCGAGCTGGGCTGGCTGCCGGTGTCGGGCCGCGGCACGCTGGCGCACCTGCTGCTGCCGGCCGTGTCTCTGGGGCTGGCGCTCGCGGCGATTCTGGCCCGCATGACGCGGGCCAGCCTGCTCGACGAACTCCGCGAGCTTTACGTCCGCGCCGCCCGGGCGCGCGGGGTGTCGCGCGCGGTCGCCATTACCGGCCACGCGCTCAGGAACAGCATGGTGCCGTTGCTCACGATCATCGCGTTGCAATTCGGCGCGGTGCTCACCGGCGCGGTGATTACTGAAACGATCTTCGCCTGGCCCGGCATCGGCCGATTGCTCATTCAATCGATCGGGTTCCGCGACTACCCGCTGGTGCAGGGCTGCATCCTGCTGATCGCCGTCACCTACGTGACGGTCAACCTGGTGACCGACCTGATGTACGGCGTGCTCGACCCGAGGATTCGTCTCGAATGACCCTTCGACTCGGTTCCGGACAGGCGCGCGCCGGTTTCGCGATTGTGGCCGTCGTGTTCCTCGCCGCGATCGGTGCGCCCTGGTTGCTGCCCTGGGACGCGGTGGCGCAGGACCTGCCCAACCGGTTACAGGGGCCAACGTGGGACCACTGGTTCGGCCTCGACGAGCTGGGCCGCGACATCGTTGCGCGCGTGCTGCTCGGCGCCCGCGTCTCGCTGCTCGTCGGCCTCGTCGTCGTGGGCGTGTCGTCCATCGTGGGCATGGTCGTCGGCGCTATCTCGGGCTATTACGGCGGCAGGGTCGACCAGGCTATCGGGCGCCTCATGGACGTGCTGATGGCGTTCCCCGGCATGCTGCTCGCTATTGCGCTGGTGGCGGTGCTGGGTCCGAGCCTGGTGAATGTGGTGCTCGCGCTCGCCGTGATTGGATGGGTCGGCTACGCGCGCCTGGTGCGCGGTCAGGTCTTGCGCGCGCGCGAGTTCGAGTACGTGACGGCGGCCCGCGCGCTCGGCGCCGGCACGGCGCGCATCCTCGCTCGCCACGTGTTACCGACCGCGCTGCCGGCGCTGCTGGTGCAGGCCACGTTGGGCATGGCCGGCGCGATCCTGTCGGAAGCGGCCCTCAGTTTCCTGGGACTCGGCGTGCAACCGCCGACGCCGAGCTGGGGGACCATGATCAATGGTGGTCGCGTGCATTTGCTGGACGCGCCGCACCTGACGGTGTTTCCGGGATTGTTCCTGGCGATCGTCGTGCTGGGCTTCAATTTACTCGGCGACGGCCTTCGCGACGCGATCGATCCGCGACGTGAGCAGTAACACGTAGGAGCCGGGAGTGTCTGGTTGCTGAAGCGAAAGTGGAAGTCTGCCCGGCGGCGCGGATCACGCGGGCGGCACCCGTCGCTTGAGCAACTGTAACGCGCGATTCTCGGGTTCCGCCGCGAGCCCTTCGTCGATCACCTGGTGTGCGCGCACCACGTCGCCCGCCTTCCACGCCGCCTCGGCCAGCTTCACCTGCAGCGCGGTGTTAGGCCAACCGTCATCCATCGCGAGATCGAACCACCGTACCGCAAGTGCCGGTTCGCCAAGCCGTACCGAATAATCCGCGATGCGCGTGGCCACCAGTGCCATGGGCCGCTCATCGCCGACGAGCGTGGCGTACTTCAACAACGCGTCACGCGATTCCTGGATGCGGCCGTCGCGGGCCGTGAGATCGGCAAACTGCAAATACGCGTTCGGAGGCACGGGCAACTTCGCCACGGCCTGGCGGATGGCGCGTTCGGCGGCGCGGTTGTCGCCCGACAGCGACCACGCACGCGCGAGTTCGGCGAACGTGTCACTGGTCGCATCGGGGTGGTCGGCCGCATGGCCGAGCGCTTCCACGGCCTTCTTCAACGCCACGCCGTCGCCCCGCCGCTCGGCGGCGATCAGCCACACATGCCCCAGGGCGGCATACCCCTGCGCGGTATCGGGAAAGCGCTCGACGGCGCGGCTCAATGTGGTCACCGCCGCATCCTCGCGCCCGGCGCGGAATTGGGCGAGGCCGAGGGCGATCACGCGCTCCGGCCGCGACGGATCCAGCGCCGCCAGTGCCTCGAGCTGGCTGATGGCACGCCCATGCTCGCCTTCGAGCGAGTAGACCTCCGCCAAAGCTTCGCGCGCCGACGTCTGACTGGCAGGGGAGCGGCGGGCCGCTTCCTCGAGCGCCTTGCGCGCGGAGGGAAGCTCGTCGAGGTCCCGGTGGACGAGGCCGAGCACGTAGTAGGCCTCGCCAAGCGTGGCCTCGAGGGCGAGCGCGCGCTGCAGGGGATCGACGGCCGCGCGGACACGGCCGCTGCGGTAGCGCGCCAGCCCGAGCTTGTAGAGCACGCGTGCGCTCTGATCGTCGATCGAGACGTAGGATTCGTACTGTTCCACGGCGCGATCGCCGCGGCCGAGCCCGACGTTGACGTCGCCGAGCATCTCGATCGCGCGCAGCGCGCTGGGGTCGATCTCGGTGGCGCGGCGCAAGTCGCGGAGCGCCGCATCGAGCTGCTGCTGTGAGTGATAGACCGACCCGCGCCTGAGGTGCGCGAGCATCGAATCGGGGTTGCGTGCGATGGCGCCGCTGTAGGCTTCAATGGCCTGGAAGGCGCGATCCTCGGCGACGGCAAGGTCGCCGGCGGTGATCAGGCGATCGAATTCCCGCTCGTTGGCCATCGCCGAGAAGGACAGCGCGCCGGCCACACCGGCCACGGCGACGAGGAGGACGGCCAGCACAGTACCGCGCACGGACAGAAATACTAGCAAATAAAGGGGTTCGCCGCCCGGGACGGCGGGAACTTTCCGGAAGGAACGGGTTCTAACCTTGATACACTGGCTATGGTCGTTCGAACATTCGCCGATTCGGTCATGAAAGACGCCGGAGCACTCGGGTGGGCAGAAGTCGGTAACCGCGAGGCGGTGCTCATCGAGCGCTGTGCCGCGGGCGAGCCGGCGGCGTGTGCCGAGCTCGTATCGGGCCACGAACGCATGGTCTACCAACTGGCGTTGCACCTGTTGGGCGACCGCGACGAGGCGCTGGATCTCTCCCAGGAGGTCTTCCTCAGCGTCTTCCGCACCATTCAGAGCTTCCGTGGACAATCCGCGCTCAAGACTTGGATCTACCGCATCGTCATCAACCAGGCGCGCAATCGCCAGCGCTGGTGGCGCCGGCGCCACAAGGGCGACCAAGTCTCTCTCGATCAACATGTCGCGACGCACGGCGATCTCCGGCAGCCCGGCGATCACACGGCGCCCGACCGTGCCTACGCCCGCAAGCAAATGGCCGAACGCCTCTGGGCGGCGCTCGACCGCCTGCCGTTCGATCAGCGCACGGTGATCGTGCTGCGCGAGATCGACGGTCTCAGCTACGAAGAAATCGCCTACTCCCTCGGCGTCGCCATCGGCACCGTCAAGTCACGCCTGACCCGGGCGCGTCAAACGTTGCGCAACGAGCTCCGGGAGGTCCGGCCATGATGCACGAGCACCCCTGTACTGACGTTCGCGAACGTCTCGAAGCGTTTTACGACGGCGAGCTGGCGGTCGACCAGCGCATCGCCATCCAGAACCATCTCGGCGAGTGCGTGGCGTGCAGCCTCGCGACGGAAGAACTCGGCGTACTGGGCGCATCGCTCCGCGAACTGGCGGCGCAAACCGCGGACCGCACCTCGGACGAACCGCTGCGCATCAGCGCGCGGGTCCTCGAGCGTGTCCGCGTTGAAGAGCAGTTCTCCCTGCAGGCGCAGATGCGCGGCTTGTTCCAGGACATGCACCTGGTGTGGGCCGGCCTCGGCGCGACGATCGCGATGCTGATCTGCGTGATCGGCTCGGCGAGCGTGCTGCATGCCGCCAACCAGCAGCTGCCTGGATCGTTCGCGAACACCATCTCGATTCTCGCCAACCCGGGCTCGAACGAGAACCCGCTGCGGCTGAACTACGAGATGATGGCGCCGAGCGTGGTGATGCAGTCGCCGATCGAGATGAACGAGGAAGACGCGGAGTACGCGTTGTCGGCGGTGGTCTCGCGCGAAGGCCGCGTCCAGGGCGTCGAAGTGATCAACCAGTCGCGCGCCACGCACCGGTCCGTGAACGCCATGCTGCATGAAGCGTATCGCGTGCAGTTTGCGCCGGCGCAGGCCCGCGGCGACGCGGTGGCGGTGAGCATGGTGTGGCTGGTGGCGAACACCACGGTGAAGGGCCGCCACGACTCGAGCATCGAATCGGCGCTGCGCGGCGCGCTCAGCAGGGCGCGCACGGTGCCGCTGCCGATTGCGCCGCTGCCGGTGCCGGCGGACGCGGGTGAGCCGAAGCCGGCGCACGTGCCACTCGTGAAGCCCGTCGTGCCCGACACCACGCAGGCGCTCATTGGCGGTTAAGAAATGCCAAATTAAAAATTAAAAATCTCGTGGCCGTCTGATTTTTAACTTTTAACTTTTAATTTGGCATTCATCTGATCTGAACCTGCCCGGTCCCGACGTTCCCCAACGCATCCGTCGCCCGAATCACCAGGGTCCGTCCGGCCGCGTCTGCCTCCAGCCGCAACTCGAACGATTCCCGCCGGGCGTCGAGAATGCCGTCTCGCGGAAACGCCGTCTGCCAGCGCTGCGCATCGAGCGAGTATTCCACGCGCGTGACCGGCGAATCCGCATCGCGCACCTCGGTGGGCACGATGAACTGCGCACCATCGCGGCGCACCGCGCCAATCTGCACCGTGGGTGAGACGTTGTCGATCTCGAAGCTGCTGCTCTCGAGTTCACCGGTGAGCGCGGCGTCTGCGGGATTCGAGCGGCGATCCGACGCCGCCACCTTCAACACGTAGGTGCCATTCGGCACCGAACTCGTGTCCCACACCAGGAGCGTGTCGCGCAGGTCCGTCTTCAGCGTCCGCCATTTGGTGTCGCCCTCTCGCCGGTAAAACACGTCGTAACTCAGGTCGTCGTCGTTGTCGTCCTCTGATTTCCACTGGAAGGTCTGCAGGCCCTTCTGGACGATTCTGCGGCCGAGGGCCGGCGCCCCGACGCCGCCGGGCTGGTTCGCCGCCGCGCGTCGATCCTGTGCCTCTTCGTCGAGGCCCGCGATCTCGGTTTCGCCGCTCGAGAATGGCTTCTGGAAGACCACCCCCGGCGGATGCACGGTGATGGTCAGCACCTGCGGCCGGATGTTGCGAGGCAGGTAGGCGGACGACAACGACGTCAGCGTCGGCGCCGCGGTGGCATTGCCGGTCAGCACGGCGCGCCACTGGAAGTACCGGGCCTTCGGGCTCGTGATCGCCGACCCTTCCGCGTTGGCGTACGGGCCCGACCACTCGCTCCACGCCTCGTCCGGTGTCCTGGTATTGCCCGACCGCGTGAAGATCTCGACCTTGGAACCAGGCGGCGCCGTAGCCCGCCAGGTGATCACGCCCCATGTGGACACCAGCCGCGCGTCCTTGACGTCCGATTCGTAGGTGCCGCGGGTCGCGCGCGTCGACGCGATCGACATCAGCAAACCTGGATTCGCGGTGGTGACGTAGGTGCGATCGGCCACGCGCAGCAGCATGGTGGCCTGCTGGGCCGGCACGCGCGTCACGAGCACCGCGTTCACCGGCTCGCCGCTCAGCCGGAACAGCTTGCCCTTGGCGCCGGTCGCCACGAGCAGGCTGCCGTCGGGGTCAATCGCGATGTCGTACGGCGCGTCTTCACGCGACGCCCACATCTCATCCCACAGGCCATCTGGCTGCACGCGGAACACGGCGCCGGTGGGACTCCTGCGGTCGGCGGGGCTCGACGAGGAGCTTGTCTGTGACGCCGCGCCCATGTCGGCGACCATCGAGGTGATCTCGGTCGAGACATTGGGAATGGACGGCGTCACCGAAGGTGGCGTGGGCGACGCCTCGGTCAGGTTGTCGGTGCCACCCTGCGCGCGGCCGCTTTGCGCAGCGGCATAGAGCACACCCTTCGGATCGACGCGGAGGGCGTGTACTTCCTGGTAAGTGGTGTCGAGCAGCAGAAAGCCTTTGCCGGCGCCGTCGACGCGAAACACGCGCCCCGGCGCGCCGGTGCCGACCAGCAGCTGGCCGTTGTGATCGAACGCGAGGGCCACCGCATGGGTCGCCTTCGTCGCGAAGAACCGCTGTCCCTTGCCTTCTGGCGTGATCTTGTAGACCGTGCCCTTGTCGCCCGTGCCGGCAAACACGTTGCCGTCGCGATCGACGGCGATCGACCAGATGTACTTGTCGTCGGGATCGAAGAACGGCGTCGCCTGTCCCTTGGCGTCGACCTTGTAGATGCGTCCGTCGGGCGACGTGGCCACGTAGAGTCCGCCGGCGGGCGCCGCGGCGAGCGCGTGCACTTCCATCTCGGCGCTGTCGTAGAACACCGTGGCCTGGCCGCCTTTCTCGACCTTGAGCACCTTGCCGTCGTTGCCGGTGCCGAGGAAGAGCGCGCCATCGGGAGACGCGAGGGCGGTCCAGACGAAGGGCGCCGCGGCGTCGTGCACACGAGCGAGTTCGGGGCCGAGTGTGAGGCGGCCGTGTTCGTCGATCGACAACTGGTCGACCTCGCCGCGCAGGAAATCCGCTTGCGTGGCGGCCTGCCAGAAACCCGGCGTGGCAGACAACGACGCGGCCGCCAGCACGGCCGCAAGGAAGACGTAAGGACGCACGCTGGTGCGCCCGTTAGGCAATCTCATCAAGGTTGATCGAGGGTAAGCGTGAGCTGACGCGAGCCGGTGACGGCGAAATCGAGCGCGAGTTCCCATTCGCCGCGGGTCATGCTGCGGAGCGAGCCGACGGTGCCGCTGTTGCGGTCGGCTTCGATCACCGACAGCACCGACGGCGGCAGGCCGGCCATCGGCTCGCCATTGACGATGGCGCCGGAGTCGTTGGTGGTGAGCCGCACGTAGAGGCGGTTGTTACGCCGGGCGCGGTTGAAGGTGCGCATCACCTGCGACACGCGCTGCATGTCGGCGCCGCGCGTCTCGCGACGGTCGTCTGCGGTGGTGCGCGCCGCATCCGCCACGACCAGCTGCAGCGGTCCGGAGAGGTTGGCGGGAATGGCGATCGGCACCTGGCGGACGATCTCTTCGCCGCGCGCGGAACGGAGCGCCACGTGAACGGTGGCGTTCTGACCGGCACGCGGCCGCGTGGTGTCGAGCCATACGCGCTCGATGCGCGCGCTGCGCTGCTGCTCGGTGGCGTCGATGGTCAGCGCGATCTTCTCGACGTCGACCGGCTCGCCGGAATTCTTGAGGAGCGCGGTTAGCGGCCCGGCCACATACGCGGCGGCGCCGTTGGCGGGCTGCTCGCCGGTGAAGATGTCCTCGAACGACAGCTCGCCCTGCGCGCGAATCGACGCGCTGCCGCGAATCGCGTACGACGCCGGCCCCGCGCCGCGTTCGTACGACGTCAACACGTTCGCCACCGACAGGTAGGTGAGCAGCGGCGTAAACGTGAAGTCCCGCACCACCCCGAAGTGGAAGGTGCGCGATGGGCCGCGATCGGAATTGAGCGTGATACTCACCGGGATCAGCGACGGCACGGCGCCCAGGCGGCCGGCAATCGCCGTGGCTCGATCCTGCTGCACGGTGCCGATTATCTCGCCGAAGCTGGCCAGCTTGCTCGACGACATCAGGCTCGGCAACACCACCTGCACCACGGCGCGCGTCATCGGGAATTGCGTCGGGCCAAGGTTGTAGAGCGGGTGGCCGAACGCGTACACACGATCGCCGTCGACGTGCGTGACGGTGCCCGTGGCGCCCAGCTCGAAATCTCCGGTCAGCAGGCCGACGCCCACCGCATCTCCGGGGCGTAGCGGCCGATCGTTGGCGGCGGTCACGCCGTTGCCTGGCGACTGCGAGCTCGACATCGGCACGAAGCCGGCCGCGGCCAGCGTGGGCGACAGCGGATCGATCACCGACGCGTCGAACCCCGACGCGATCATCGGCACGGCGATCGGACGCAGCATCGCGCTCACGCGGGTGAGGTCCGCGGCGGCGCCCGACACGACAAGGGCGTGCGACGGGTCGTCCACAAAGGCGCGGGAGCGGCCGAGGTCGCGCGACCAGATGTCGAGCAGCTCGCGCGGCGAGGCGGGGAAGCCGATCGACACTGGACGCGTCGACCGCGTCGCAGCTGGCATCATCGTCGCGTCGATCATTTCCGCAATGGGCGTGATCCCCGCGATGGGTTCGGTCGAGAACTGGCCGAGCGCGTACGAGACGGCACCCATCAACTTGCCATCGATGTACACCGGGCTGCCGCTCATGCCGGCAATCACGCCGGTCTTGGCGAGCGGCCCGCCTTCGAGGCGCGCCAGAATCAGGCTGCGCCGCGGGCCGATTACGTTGCGCATCACGCCGAGCACGTGGACCTTGAAATCCTCGAGCTCGGTGCCGGCGAACACCGTGCGGCCCACGCCGACCATGCCGGGCCGGACCTCGTCCAGCGGCAGGGTGGAGGTTTGGGCAGATGGCGTCGCCAGCAGGACACCAATCGCGAGGACAGCGGCAACAAAGATGTGTCGGTACATTGCAAATGTCGGATACAGCCCGACTTAGCTCCCATTATACGAGCCTTCTCGTCTGGCGGATTGACGGCCGGTCACCTGGTCTGTTAGCCTTTCGACGTTCAAATGCGCTCGCGAGCCGTCACCTCGACCGGATTTTCGTTCTCCCACCCCGTGGCGGGAGCCGTGTCGTTTGGGGCGTGGTGGTATTGGTGCCCAGCAGGAGAGGCTATCCGGTCCGTGTAATCACCACCACACACTCTGACGCTCGACCGAAGCGCCTCTCGCATAAAG
>JALDXK010000064.1:0-15772 GCA_032155105.1 Acidobacteriota bacterium | reverse complement strand
TTCGAACAGATCAGGCCGCGAATCGTCGAGCGCTGGGCCGAGCCAGCGGTGAGGTGACGCATGGCTGAGATGGTGTTTCAAGCACTCGATCAAGCTGGAAGGAACTTCCTCCAGTCGCTCGCGAACCTGCTGCCGAGGGCGGTGCTGACGCTCAGCATCGTGCTCGTCGGCTGGCTCATCGCATCGGTGCTGCGCTGGGTCACGAGGTCAGTGCTGAGCCGCTTGGGGTTTGGCCGACTCTGCGCGCGTCAGGGACTGACCGACATGCTGCGCGCCGCCGAGCTTCCGGAACCCGAGCGCCTGGTCTCGGCCATCGTCTTCTGGGTCGTGTGGATCGGGTTCCTGTTGTCTGGCGTAGACGTCCTCGGCTTCACGGCCGTGCGCGGCATGATCGATGAGTTCGCGATGTTCGTGCCGCGCCTGATGGTTGCCATCGTCATCCTCGTGGTCGGCGTGGTCTTCGCCAACGTCGCGTGGCGGGCCACGCAACTGGCGGCAGTCAACGCCAAGGTGCCGTCCCCGCGGGTGCTCAGCGGCACGGTGCGGGCCCTGGTGCTGCTGCTCACCATGGCGATGGCGCTCGATCAGATCGCGGTCGCCCGCACCATCGTCCTGACCGCTTTCGCAATCGCGTTTGGCGCGGTCATGTTCGGGCTCGCAATCGCGTTCGGCGTCGGCGGCGGCAACATCGCGCGCCGCATCCTCGAGCACTGGTTCCCCGCGCGCGACGCGGATCGGCCGCCCGACCTGAGGCATCTGTGAACCACGTGTCGCCCGGCGCGCATGCTCGTCTCTCCGAGTGGCTGGCACGGAACCTCGCCGGGGCCCTGACGCACTGGCTGCCGTCCCAGCGCTGGTTCGGCGGAAAGTCGCGCCAGCTGGACGCGGCCGCTGTCGAGGAGATCATCTGGCTCGATGCCGGCGAGGAACCCGCGGCGATGGTGATTGCCCGGGTCGCCTACGCTGACGCACCCGGCGACGAGCATTACTACGCCCTGGTGGTGGGCCTCGCCGATGGCGGAACCGTTCCCTCAACGACGCCGATCGCATCGCCGATTGATGGCGGCGGGACGGCCGTGGTCGAGTGCGGCGCGGAGCCCGGCACGGTGCAGGCGCTGCTGCGCGCGATGGTCGAAGGCGTCCCGCTCGCCGGCGAGCGCGGCGGCACGCTCGTACCGGGCGATCAGACCGCGGCGCTCGGCGGCGTGATGCGAGCGCCGGCGCGTCCGCAGGTCCGTCCGATCGGCAACGAGCAGAGCAACACCTCGGTTCGAATCGGCGGCGCACACGTGTTCAAACTGATTCGCCGGCTCCACGACGGCGAGCATCCGCAACTGGAGATCGGCAGGTTCCTGCGCCGCGCCGGCTTCACCGCTGCGCCACCCCTGGAGGGATCGTTCACCTATCACGCCGCAGACGGCCGTCGCTTCGCGGTCGGCGTGGTCGAGGGCTGGGTCGAGAACACCGGCGACGGATGGAGTCACGTGGTCCGCCGCCTCGAGTCAGGGGCGCGCGCCGGCGATGGCGTCGGCGCGCTGTCGGATGACTTTGCCAGACTCGGGACCATCACGGCCGACTTCCACCTGGCCATGGCGTCAGACACACACGATGCCAGCTTTGCGCCCATCCCGGTCACGCCCGACCATCGCGTCGCATGGCGCAATCAGGTGATCGATCAAGCCCGGCGCGCAGTCGCACTCGTCGAACGCACGGTGTCTCGCTGGCCAGAGCCGCTCGGCAGCCGCGGCCGTGCCCTGATCGCGGCGCGGGCCCGCATCGAGCGCCGGGTCATGGACCTCGACGCACAGGCCGAGGACAACGACTTCCGCATCATCCGCATCCACGGTGATTTCCACCTCGGACAGACCCTGAAGACCTCCGATGGCTTCACCCTGATCGACTTCGAGGGCGAACCGCTCAAGTCGATCGCGGAGCGCCGGGCCAGGCAGTCGGCCCTCAAGGACGTCGCCGGCATGCTGCGATCGATCGACTATGCCGCGGCTCACGTCCACGCCCGCATGCCGGAGGCTCCTTACGCATCGTTGTTCACTACGCCGCTGCGGCGGGCGTTCGCCGAAAGCTACGTCGCAGAATCACGCCGGCATGGCGCGTCGTACCTGCCTGCCGCGTGGGCGGCCGTCGAGGCGCTGTGCTCGCTGTTCGAGTTGGAGAAAGCCCTCTACGAGCTCGATTACGAAGTGAACAATCGGCCAGACTGGATCCACATTCCACTCGAGGCGGTGACGCGGCTGGGTGCCCACCGATGAGCGAGTGGCGGCCCACCCTCGGCGCGATCGTCAACGGCCACGCCGGCACGGCCTTCCGCGTGTGGGCGCCGGCCGCCCGCACCGTGCACGTGTCGCTCGAGCGCGACGGTTCGCTGGACGAGCGGCCGCTTACGCGCGAGGGCGGCGGCGTCTTCGCCGCCACGTTCAGCGATGTCGCCGCCGGCCTCCGCTATCGCTACCGGATCGATGGCGGGCCGCCCTATCCGGACCCGGCGTCCCGCTTTCAGCCCGAGGGCGTGCACGGCGCGTCGATGACCGTCGATCCGCTTGCCTTCAGCTGGACCGACGGCGCGTGGACGGGCGTGCCGCTGTCGGAGCTGGTGATCTACGAGCTGCACATCGGCACCTTTACAGAGCCGGGCACCTTCGCCGCGGCGATGGAGCGGCTGCCGGAGCTGCACGCACTCGGCATCACCGCGATCGAACTGATGCCGTTGGCGGATTTCGCGGGTGGCCGCAACTGGGGCTATGACGGCGCCGCCCTCTTTGCCCCTGCGCACGTCTACGGAGCACCGTGCGACCTTCGACAACTGGTCGATGTCGCCCACGCGCTCGGCCTGGCCGTGCTCGTCGACGTGGTCTACAACCATCTCGGTCCTGACGGCACCGTTCTCCCCCATTTCAGCCCGCACTACCTGGCGCCGCAACACGCGAGCCCGTGGGGCGCGGGAATCAACTTCGACGGCGACCACAGCGGGCCCGTGCGAGCGCACTTCATCGAGAACGCGCTGCACTGGATTCACGAATACCACGCCGACGGCCTGCGCCTCGACGCCACACACGCGATCCGTGATCGCGGCCCGCGCCACTTCCTCGCCGAGCTCTCTTCGGCCGTCCACGCGGCTGCCCCACACCGGTGCCTCCATGTGATCGCGGAAGATGACCGCAACCTGGCGCGCATCGTGGTCCCGGAAGCCGACGGCGGGTGGGGCGTGGACGCGCTGTGGGCCGATGATTTCCATCACCAGCTGCGGCGCCGTCTGGCCGGCGACGACGACGGGTATTTCGGCGACTACAGCGGTTCGACGCAGGACATCGCGACCACCATCCGCCAGGGCTGGTTCTACACCGGCCAGCGCTCCGCGTACCTCAAGGCGCCCCGCGGGTCGGATCCCTCCGCCGTTGTTCCCGCGCAGTGCGTAGTCTGTCTTCAGAACCACGATCAGGTCGGCAACCGTGCCTTCGGCGAACGACTCAGCCAGCAACTTGATCGTGGCCGCTACCGCGCCGCCTCGATGCTATTGTTATCGCTGCCGCAGACACCGCTGCTCTTCATGGGCCAGGAGTGGGCCGCGTCGAACCCGTTTCTTTATTTCACCGATCACGAACCGGCGCTCGGCCGACTGGTCACGGAGGGCCGCCGCCGGGAGTTCAAACGCTTCGCGGCGTTCGCCAACGAACAGGAACGGGCCCGGATCCCTGACCCGCAGGCCCTGACCACGTTCATCGCTTCCCGGCTGGACTGGGAGGAGCGCGACCGCGAGCCGCACGCGTCGGTGCGCCGGCTTTACGCCGCGATGCTGGCCTTCCGTCGCGCCTCACTGCTGCCCGGCAACAGCGCCGACGCCGCCACGGCGCACGGCATCGACGAAGAGACGCTGCGGCTCGACCGCCGCGGCCGCGGCGGCGGCACAATCGTCGTCGTCACCCGCTTTCGCGACGGCGCGGTCCAGCTGGCGCGACCGGCGCAGTGCGGTCTGGGCGAGTTGGTGCTGACGAGCGAGGATCCCCGGTTCACCGACACTGCCAGGCCGCCGGAGCTCGACGACAGTGGCGAGGCGCCGACGCTGCGGTTTCACGGACCCGCAACGGTGATCCTCCAGTTCGCCAGGCTCGCGGAGGTGACGGCTGCCTGATTCCCATCGGCCCGCGGTGACTTACCGCCTGCAACTGCACGGCGGATTCACGCTCGACGCGGCGCGCGAGCTGGTGCCGTACCTGGCGGCGCTCGGCGTCACCGACTGCTACTGCTCGCCGGTCTTCCGTGCCGCACCAGGCAGCATGCATGGCTACGACGTGTCGCGCCACACCGAGATCAACCCCGAGATCGGCGGCGAGGCCGCCTTCGCCGATTTCAGCAGCGCGCTCCAACGCGAACATCTCGGCCTGATGCTCGACTTCGTGCCCAACCACATGGGCATCGACCCGGAGACCAACAACTGGTGGCGGGACGTGCTGGAAAACGGGCCGAGCTCGCCGTTCGCGCAGTATTTCGACATCGACTGGGACCCGCTCAAGCCGGAGCTGAAGGATCGCGTGCTGTTGCCGATTCTCGGCGACCAGTACGGGGACACCCTCGAGCGCGGCCTGCTCACGGTGGCCTTCGCGCACGGCGCCCTGGTGCTGCACTACGGGGACCATGTCCTGCCGCTCAATCCGCGGAAGACGCCGCTGGTGCTCGGCCACGATCTCGGCCCGCTCGAGTCGGCCCTCGGCGGCGACAGCCCGGCACTGCGCGAGTTCCTCAGCATCCTGACCGCGCTTCGCAACCTGCCGGCCTACACCCGCCGCGATGCCGACGAGATTCTCGAGCGGCAGCGCGAAAAGGAAGTGGCCCGCGAGCGGCTGGCGCGGCTCGCCGAGAGCGATCCGGCGGTGCGCGAGCACATCGCTGGCGCGGTGGCGGCGCTCAACGGCCGTCCGGGCGATCCGGCCAGTTTCGATCGCCTGCACGACTTGCTGGAACAGCAGCCGTATCGCCTGGCGTCGTGGCGGACGGCGGCCGACGAGATCAACTATCGCCGCTTCTTCGACATCAACCAGCTGGCCGGCCTGCGCGTCGAAGACCGACGCGTCTTCGACGAAATCCATCGCCTGGTGCTCGCATTGGTTGCCTCAGGCCAGATCACTGGTCTGCGTCTCGATCACATCGACGGGCTGTTCGACCCGGCCGCCTATCTGCAGCGGCTGAACGCGGGCGCGGCCACCCTCGCCTCGGCCCGGTGCGCACCCCGCATCGCCATCGTCGTCGAGAAGATCCTTTCGGGCGCCGAGCGCCTGCCGGACTGGCCGGTGGCCGGCACGACCGGCTACACCTTTCTGAATGACGTGAACGGGGTGTTTGTCGACCGCCGGCACGCGCAGCAGATGCGGCGCATCTACGCCAGATTCATCGGCCGCACTGAATCGTTCGCCCACGTCATGTACGAGTGCAAGCGGCTGATCGTCTCGACGGCGCTCTCGAGCGAGTTTCAAGTCCTGGTGCACGCCATCAACCGCCTTTCGGAGGCGCACCGGCGGTCCCGCGATTTCACTGCGGGCAGCATCGGGCGGGCGCTGCGCGAAGTGGTGGCGTGCTTTCCGGTGTATCGCACCTACGTCACCGGCGGAACCGTCACTGCCGGTGATGCGGCAACGGTCGCCGCCGCCATCGCCGATGCCCGGCGGCGGAACCCGGCGATGGAGTCGTCGATCTTCGATTTCCTCCAGTCGGTGCTGCTCCCCTCAATCGGTGACGGCGGCTCAGACGCCGAGCCACTGGCCGCGGCGCGGCTCGACGTGGCCATGCGCTTCCAGCAATACACTGCGCCGGTTCAGGCCAAGGGCATCGAAGACACGGCGTTCTATCGCTACCACCCGCTGGTGTCGCTCAACGAGGTCGGCGGCGATCCCCGCCGCTTTGGCAGAACCGTAACCGAGTTCCATGAGGCCAATCGTGAGCGGCTCCGCTGCTGGCGCGGCGAGATGCTGGCGACGGCAACTCACGATACCAAGCGCGGCGAAGACGCGCGGGCCCGCATCAACGTGCTCTCGGAGCTTCCCGGCGCGTGGCAGGCGGCCGTGCAGCGCTGGCACCGCGGCAACGCTGCCAATCGCACCCGGCTGTCGTCCGGGTACGCGCCCGACACCAACGACGAATACCTGTTTTACCAGGCCCTCGTCGGCGCTTGGCCGACCACTCGCGCCGACGGCGACCAGCTCGACGACGCCTTGGTGGAGCGGATGGCCGCCTTCATGCACAAGGCGATCAAGGAAGCCAAGACCCATAGCAGCTGGATCACTCCGAATGACGAGTACGAGTCGGCCGTGCAGCGATTCGTGTGGCGGACGCTAGCCGGCGCCGCCGCCGCCGGATTCGTTCGCGACGTCCAGGGCTTCATCGACGCAATCGCGCCATCAGCGATGGTCGCCTCGCTCGCACAACTGGTGCTGAAGATCGCCTCGCCCGGTGTGGCGGACTTCTATCAGGGCACCGAGCTCTGGGACCTGAGCCTCGTCGACCCCGACAATCGACGCCCGGTCGACTTCACGCAACGGCGCGATTGGCTGGCGGACATCGAACCGCTGCTGGCCGCTTGCTCAGATGCCCACGCGTCGGCGACGGAGCGCAGCGGCAGCGCCGATCGCGTCGAGACGCTGGTCCATGCGTGGCCCGACGGAAAAATCAAACTGTTCGTGACCGCAGTGGGCATCCGCGCCAGGCGGGCCGAGCCGTCGCTGTTTCTCGACGGCCATTACGAACCGCTGTCCGTCGAAGGCATCGCCACCCGTCACGTGATCGCGTTTCTGCGCAGCCACGCCGACAGCGCCATGATCGCGATCGTTCCTCGCCTTGCCGCAAAGCTGTCGCCACACCGACTGCCGCTTGGCGACGAGGTCTGGGGCGACACCAGGCTCGTATTGCCTCCGGCGGCCGGACGGCTCACATTTGACGATCTCTTCACCGGGCGACGCATCGCCGCCGACACCGACGGCACTGGCCGCGCGACGATCCCCGTGGGCCGCATCCTCACCGCCTGTCCGGTGGCGCTTCTTCGGGCGTCGCCGGCGACACGGGAAGGGTCGCCAGGAACGCATTGAGGGCCACAACGACGCCGGCTGGAATGGCATGGCCACCGTCGAACGGCACCCAGGTCACCTGCAGGCCCGCGTCCTTTAGCCGGCCCGCGAAACGCTCGGCGATCGAAAATGGCAACACCCCGTCGTGGCGGCCGTGCGCAATGAAGATGGGCAACCGGCGCCGGCCGGGAAACCGTTCGACCCACGCGGCTTCGTTCACGGTCGTGCCGCCGAGCAGTACGAGCCCGGCGAGATTCTGGTCGGTTTGAAAGGCGATCTCCGCGCTGAGCATCGCCCCTTGCGAGAAGCCGCCGAGCACAACCGGGCCGACGACGTCCGCGAGGTAGTTGCGCACCAAACGCGAGGCGACCTTGATGCCGCCGGGATTGGACGCCGAGAAGTCGGCGATGCGCTCGCCCGGTGGAATGTGGCCCTCGATGTTCAGCCACCACCAGCCGCGCGAACCCGAGAGCGGTCCGCGCATCGGACCTTGCAGGAAAATCAGGCGGCCATCGTTCGGCACCTGGATCGTGCCGACGAACTGCAGCCACTGTTCCGCGCGCGAGCCGTACCCGTGCAGCAAGACCAGTGTCGGCGGACCCGCACCACCCTGCACGATCGCCGACAGCGGCGCGGACTGGATCCATAACCAGAATGCCGCCCCAATCGCAAAGACAATCAGGATGGCGGCAAAGAATGGTCGCTTCAGCGAACGCACGGCCTCAGATCCGATCGAAGTTTTTCTCGATTTCGCGCCGCGTGATTCGCAGCATCACGGGACGGCCGTGGGGACAGACGGTGGAATAGGCCGTCGCGCGAAGTTCTTCAAGGATGTGATGCATCTTCTCCAGCGTCAGCGGGTAATGCGCCTTCACCGCCGCGTGGCACGCGGTGGTCGCGGCAATCTGCTTCAGGGAGTCCTCGAATCGCAACCCGCGATCGAGGCCTTCGAGATCGTCGGCGAGCGCCCGCAGCGCCGCTTCGCATTCGTTCACCGGCAGCAGCGCCGGCATCGACGTCACTTTGACACTGTCGCCGCCGAATTCCTCCACTTCGAACCCGAATCGCGCCAACGCCTCCGTCTTCGAGAGCAACGCGGCCCGTTCAGCGGCGGCCAGCTCGAGGACTGCCGGAATCAGCAGCCGCTGGCTCTCGAGCGATTCGTTGGTCAGCTTCTCCATCATCCGCTCGAACAGCACGCGCTCGTGCGCCACGTGCTGATCGATGATGCAGAGCCCCTCGTCATCCATCGCGATGATGAACGTGTCGCGAAACTGCCCCAGGGCAATCATGGGGCGGACTGACGGCGACGCGGGCGACGACGGTTCATCACGGGGGTTCATCGCGGAGGTTCCGGACGAGGGTTCATCACGAAGGTTCGAGAGCGAACCACCGGGTTGAACTCCCGTGTTGAACCCCTGTGATGAACCCTCGTGATGAACCGACGGCGGTGCCCATCGGCTCGGGAAGCTTCCGCCGGCCAAGGCACCAGGAATTGATGGCTGTAATGGCCGGCCAGGCATCACGTCTGTCGTTCGCAATGTCAATTCGGGTGCGGGTCCCCGGCCGAGCGAATCGCCGAGCGCGCGCCGTACCATCTCGTGAATGAGCGACTGTTCGCGGAACCGCACCTCGGCCTTCGTCGGGTGGACGTTCACATCGACGCGATCGGGCGGCACCTCGAGAAACAAGTGCACTTCCGGGCTGCGCTCCTTGTTCGTGGCCACGCTGTACGAGTCGATGATCGCGTGTGCGATGGTACGGTCCTTCACGATGCGCCGATTCACGAACACGTGCTGCGGCCCGCGCACCGGGCCCTGCTCGGCCAGCGCGGCGACGAACCCGTGCAAGCGGATCCCACCGAACTCGCGATCGACCGGGACAAGGTCCTGACGATCGCCGTAGATCTGATAGAGCCGATCCGAAAGGCTCGTCACCGGCGGCACCGTCAGAATCTTCTTCCCCGAGCTCGTCAACGTGAAGCCGACCTCGGGATAACACAGGGCCAGTTGCGTGACCACGCGCGACACCTGCGCTGCCTCCGCGCCGTCGGACTTCAGGAACTTGCGTCGTGCCGGCAGGTTGTAGAACACGTCGGCGACCTCGACCAGCGTGCCTTCTGGTCCGCCGGCCTCGACGACCGACTCGATGATGCCGGCGTTGACGCGAATCTCGGTGCCGCTATCGGTACTTCCACCGCGCGCGCGGGTGCGCAGGCGGAAGTGCGACACCGAAGCCATCGACGGCAACGCTTCTCCGCGGAAGCCCAGCGTCACGATCGCGCCAAGGTCGTCGGCCTTGGAAATCTTGCTCGTCGCGTGCCGCTCCAGGCACAACCGCGCATCGTCGGGTTCCATGCCGATGCCGTCGTCTTCGACGCGGATCAATTTCTTGCCGCCGTATTCGACGGTGATCGTGATGCGCTTCGCCTCGGCATCGATGGCGTTCTCAACCAGCTCCTTGACGACGGAGGCCGGACGCTCGACGACTTCGCCGGCGGCGATCTGATTGGCGAGGTCCTCTGGGAGGCGGGTGATGCGCCCCATTACCACCAGCCCGATTTCTTGAACCACACGAACAGCACGGTGCTCGACAACACCATGATGCCGATGATCTCCCAGAACTGGTATCGCTCGCTGCCGATGAGCGTCGGCAGCGGCACGTTCATGCCGAAGAGGCCGGTGATCACGGTCATCGGACCGAACAGCGCCGCGATCACGGCGAGGAGTCGCGAGACATTGGCAAGGCGATTCGCCACGCTGGCCAGGTGCGCGTCGAGAATGCCGGTCACGCGGTCCTGGAACACGATCGCGTCGTCGGCCATGCGCGCGAACTGATCGTAGACGTCGCGGAAGCGATATGCCATCTCTTGCCCGATCAGATCGAACTCGCGGCGGCCCAGGCGTCCGACAACGTCGCGTTGCGGGATCACGATGCGGCGCAGCGAGGTGATATCGCGCTTGATCGCCAGAATGTCGCCGATCAGCTCCTCCGACGGGTGTTCGATGACGTTCTTCTCGATCTCGTCGAGCCGTTCTTCGAGTTCGTCAACCTCGGGCCGGTAGTGATCGACCATGGTGTCGACAATCCGGTGCAGCAGCGCGATCGGTCCTTCGGCCAGGATGTGATCGGCACGCCCGCACAGCTCGCTGATGTGCGCGATGCTGCGCCGCTGGCCGTCGTGAATCGTGATGAGGAAGTGCGCCGCGAGGAAGAAGTCGGTCTCGTGCGTCTCGAAGGTGTGCTCGGCCGCCTGGAAGTTGATGCCGTGCAGGACGATGTAGAGATACCGCCCATAACTTTCGACCTTTGGATTGGTTTCGCGCCGGACCGCGGCTTCGACCGGCAGCTCGTGCAGCCCGAACACGTCGCGGAGCACCGCCGCGTCGGCGTCGGTCGGTTCGGCCACATCCGCCCACACCACGGCACCGTCCGCCTTCGCCGGCGTTACGGCGGACAGGCTTTCCAACAGCGCGGGGTCGAGGCGATCGACCGTTTCGGTGCGACCGCCTCGATGAACGAAATACCGTATCAATCCCCTACCTTCACGCTCAACGCCGCCTGCGCTGCCGCGAGACGGGCCACGGGCACGCGGTACGGTGAGCAGCTCACATAGTCGAGACCGACCTTCTCGAAGAAGTGGATCGACGAGGGGTCGCCGCCGTGCTCGCCGCAGATGCCAAGCTTGATGTCTGGGCGCGACGCGCGACCCTTCTTCACGGCCATGTCCACGAGCTGACCGGTGCCCGAGGCATCGAAGGTCGCAAACGGGTCCTTCTCGAGGATCTTGCGATCCTGGTAGACGCGCAGGAACTTGCCGACGTCGTCGCGCGAGAAGCCGAACGTCATCTGCGTCAGGTCGTTGGTGCCGAATGAGAAGAACTGCGCCTCCTTCGCCACTTCGTCGGCAGTGAGGGCACCGCGCGGCACCTCGATCATCGTGCCGACCAGGTACTTGATCTTGATGCCCTGTTCCTTCATCACGTCGGCGGCCACCTTCTCGACGATAGCTTTTTGGTCGCGGAGCTCGCGGACGTCGCCGACGAGCGGGATCATGATCTCGGGAACGACCTTGAGGCCTTCCTTGTTCAACTGGCAGGCGGCCTCCATGATGGCGCGGGCCTGCATCTCGGTGATCTCGGGATAGGTGATGCCGAGCCGCACACCCCGATGGCCGAGCATCGGGTTGAACTCGTGAAGCTGTTCGACGCGCTGCAGCAACTGCTTCTTGTCGTCGAGCGCCTTGCCCTTCTGCCCTTTCACTTCCATGACGGCAATCTCCACCATCAGGTCCTCGCGCTTCGGCAGGAACTCGTGCAGTGGCGGATCGATGGTGCGGATGGTCACGGGCGTGCCGTGCATGCCCTTGAACACGCCGTAGAAGTCGTCGCGCTGCATCGGCAGCAGTTCCTGCAGCGCCGCGCGCCGGTCCGTCTCGTTGTCGGCAAGGATCATCCGCTGCACGATGGGAATGCGGCCTTCACCGAAGAACATGTGCTCGGTGCGGCACAGCCCGATGCCGCGGGCGCCGAAGGCATAGGCAAGCTCGGCCTGGTCCGGCTGATCCGCGTTGGCGCGCACGCCGAGGCGGCGGAACTTGTCGGTCCACCCGAGCAGCGTGTTGAAGCGCTGGTAGATCGGCGAATCGGCTGGCTTCATCTTGCCGGCCACCACCTGGAGAATTTCGCTTGGCTGTGAGGCGATCTTGGCCAGCTTCACTTCGCCCGTGAGGCCGTCGAACGCCACGTAGTCGCCTTCCTTCACGGTCTTGCCTTTCACCGTGAAGGACTTGCCGTGCTCGTTAATCTGCAGTTCGCCGGCGCCGACGATCGACGGCTTGCCCATCTGGCGGCCGACCACCGCGGCGTGCGACGTCATGCCGCCGGTCGCCGTGAGGATGCCCTGCGACACCCACATGCCGTGAATGTCGTCCGGCACCGTTTCACGCCGGACCAGGATCACCGGCTCGCCGCGATTGGACCACTCCACCGCGGTTTCCGACGAGAACACCGCCTTGCCGCAGGCCGCACCGGGAGACGCCGGCAGGCCGCGCGTGACCACGTCGTGCGACTTCCACTCCTTCGGATCGAAGCCCGGCGCGAGCAACTGCGACAACGCTTCCGGATCGACGAGCAGGATCGCCTCCTTCGGCGTCACCAGCTTCTCCTTGACGAGGTCGGTGGCAATCACGACGGCGGCGTAGCCGGTGCGCTTGCCGCTGCGCGTCTGCAGCATGTAGAGCGTTTCGTCCTGGATCGTGAACTCGAAATCCTGGATGTCCTTGTAGTTCTTCTCGAGCCGCGTGGTGATCTCGCGCAGCTGCTTGTAGGCCTTCGGCATCACGCGCTCGAGCTCGACGATCGGCTGCGGCGTGCGGATGCCCGCCACCACGTCTTCACCCTGCGCGTTGATCAGGAATTCGCCGAAGAACTCCTTCGCGCCGGTCGCCGGGTTGCGCGTGAAGCCCACGCCGGTGCCCGACCGATCGCCGGTGTTGCCGAACACCATCATCTGCACGTTGACGGCCGTGCCGATCGAATCCGGGATGTCGTAGATGCGGCGGTATTCCTTCGCGCGGGCGTTGTTCCACGAGCGGAACACGGCGTTGCGCACGCCGCGCAGCTGCTCCATCGGATCCTGCGGAAAGTCCTTCTTCGTCTGCTCCTTGACGACCGCCTGGTACTTGGCCACCACGTCGCGCAGCGCGGCTTCGTCGAGATCGGTGTCGAGCGTGGCGTTCTTCGCGTGCTTCACCGCCTCGAACTCGTGCTCGAACGCGGCCTTCGGAATCTCGAGCACGACGCTGCCGAACATCTGGATGAACCGACGGTAGCTGTCGAAAGCGAAGCGACCGTTCCCGGTCCACGCCTGCAACCCTTCAACGGTCTTGTCGTTCAGACCGAGGTTGAGGATGGTGTCCATCATGCCCGGCATCGAGAACTTCGCGCCCGAGCGCACCGACACCAGCAACGGCTTCTTCGCGGAGCCAAGCTCGGCGCCGGCCGACTTCTCCAGCTTGCGCAACGCGGCAACCATTTCGGTCTCGATGTTCGCGGGTAGCTTGCTGTTGTTCGCGTAGTAGATGTTGCAGGCGTCGGTGGAAATCGTGAAACCCGCCGGCACGGGCAAGCCGGCATTGGTCATCTCGGCCAGGCCCGCGCCCTTGCCGCCGAGGGTGTCCTTCATGGCGCGGTTGCCGTCTGCCTTGCCATTCCCGAAGAAATACACGAACTTCTTAGGCACCTTGGAACTCTTGGAACCTTTGGAACTCTTGGAAACCTTCGCCATTCACTACTTCTCCACTTCCGGAACAATTTCAGACACGTCGGCCAACTGAAGGATCAGTCCTTCCAGCCGCTTCAACAGTCGCAGCCGCGCGTCGCGCAGCCTTGGATCATCAGCCATCACCATGACATCGTCGAAAAATTTTGCTACGGCCGGGCCGGTCTTTGCCGCTTCGGCGAACGCCTGCCGATAGCCAGTGCCGGAACTCACCGCGGCGTCGATCAGCGGCTGGAGCCGCTCCACTTCCGCCGCCAGCGCCTTTTCGGCCGGCTCGGTCAGCGTGCCGCCGAGATCCGGCGACGCGGCATCGAGGTTCTTCGCGATGTTCTTCACGCGTTTGAACAGGACGGCCAGCTGCTTGAAGTCCTCGCTCTCCGTGAACTCCGGAAGGACTTCCAGCTTTCGTTTGGCGGTCAACGGAGACAGCTCCGTGATCTCGGAATGTGTCACCGCCCGGACGTTTCTGGCGTCGTAACCCCTCTGTTCCAGTACGAACCGCACGCGGTCTTTCATGAACGACCAGAACGCCTCGTCAACAGGGTCCTGTCGCGCCGAAGCCGCTTGCGGCGAAGGCGGATGAACCAGCTGGCCAAGCGTCAGTCGCAACTCCAGGCCGGTCAGCTCGGGCAAATCCACCAAAATGCGAACAATGCCTTGCGCCGCGCGCCGCAGGCCGTAGGGATCGCGGGATCCTGTCGGACGCTCGCCGGCGCCAAACATGCCGGTCACGGTATCGAGCTTGTCGGCGAGCGAGACCGCCGCCCAGGAGATCGCCGCCTTACCCAGCTGCTCCCGGGTTGGGGGCGCGGTTGCCTCGACGCCAACCGGCAGGTAGTGATAGTAGATCGCCTTCCACACTTCCTCGGGCCGGCCATCTTCACGGGCGTAGATGCCGCCCATCGTGCCTTGCAGTTCGGTCAGCTCGCGCACCATGTCGGTGGCAAGGTCGGCCTTGCACAGCCGCCCCGCCTCGGCGGCGTGGCCGCTCAGGTCCGGCTTGGCGAACACGTCGGCGCAGATCCATCGCGACAGCGCCTGCACGCGCGTCGCCTTCTCCTGGTAGGTGCCGAGCTTCTTGTGAAACAGCACGGTGCCCAGGCGCTCGACGGAGTCGGCCAGCGGCTTTTCCCGATCCGAATCGTAGAAGAACCGCGCGTCTCGCAGCCGCGCCGTGAGCACGCGCTCCATGTTGCGCGCAATCACGTCCGGCTGTTCCGGCTCCAGGTTGAGCACGGCGAGAAACACCGGCATGAGCGTGCCGCGATCGTTGGCGATCGGGAAGAAATGCTGGTGGTGAATCATCGTCGTCGTGAGCACCTCCTCCGGCAGCTGCAGGAACTCGCTGCCGAACGTGCCCGACACGACCACCGGATACTCGACCAGGTCCGGCACTTCATCGAGCATGCCCTGGCCGACGAGCGAGCGGGCGATGCGCCCGCCGCGACGGCGTGCCTCCCCCTCCAGCTCGCGGGCGATGCGATCGTGACGTTCGCTGCGCTCGAGCATCACGAAGTGCTCGGCCAGGCGCTTTCGGTAGTCCTCGAAGCTCTTCACCTTCACGGCGCGGCCAGGCCGGCCGGTCGTGGTCAGGAACCGGTGGCCATAGGTATTGGCGGCGGTGTTGATCTCCTGCACGCGAGCGTCGTGCGCCAGCGGCGAACGCAGGATCGTGAACGGGACCACACGGCCGCCATACAGGTACAGGATCCAGCGAATCGGGCGGCCGAACGGCAACTCGCCGCGGCCGTCGGCCAGGGCCGCGTCCCATCGCATCAGTTTGGGAAACGTCATGCCGCGCAACACCCCGGCGAGGACGTCCGGCAACACGTCCACCGCCGCACGCCCGCGTTGGTGCTTGCGCACGCCGATGTACTCGCCTTTCGGCGTCGTGATGCGTTCGATCTGGTCCTCGGCAGCGCCTTGCTTCTTGGCGAACCCGGCGCCGGCGGGGGTGAGCGTGCCGTCCGGCTTGAACGCGGCCGACACCGGCGGACCGGTCACCAGCTCTTCCAGATCGGTCTGGCGCTCGGCGATCCGCGCCGAACGGACGGTCAACCGCCGCGGCGTACTGAGGGTCTCGATCGGATCATCGGTGTTGAGGCGCGCCTCTTTCAGCTTCGCCTCGAGCACTTGGCCGATCTGCGTGGTCAGGTTCGGCAGCCAGCTGGCAGGAATTTCTTCCGTGCCGATTTCCAGGAGTAACTCTCTGTCCATGGTTAACTGCCGGCTCCCGGCTGGTCCTGCTGTTCCGCGTACGCCTTGCAGATCGCGAGTGAGAGCTGGCGCACGCGCAGGATATAGGCCATGCGCTCGGTCACGCCGACGCTGCCGCTCGAATCGAGCAGGTTGAAGAGGTGCGAGCACTTCAAGCAGTGCTCGAGCGCCGGCAGGATCAGCCCGCCCTTTAGCAGGTCCTCACC
>JALDXK010000063.1:0-15987 GCA_032155105.1 Acidobacteriota bacterium | reverse complement strand
GATCAGGCGGGACTAAAGTCCCGCCTCTACGAATGCCTTCAGGGTCGCTTCCAGAACATTGACCGCCTTCCAGTACTCGTCGAGCTCGAGGTGCTCGTTCGGCGTGTGATCGAGCGAGCTGTCGCCAGGTCCATACGCGACGATCGGACACTCCCACACCGGCGCCACCACGTTCATGTCGCTGGTGCCGGTCTTCAACACGAACCCCAGTTGCGCACTGGCGTCATGTGCGCGCAGCCCCGCGAGAAAGCTGCGAACCAGCACGTTGCTGCGGTCACCGCGCCAGGCCTGCTCGTGCCCGCGGAATCTGAACGTAAAACGGGCCTTCACGTTGGCCGGCCACGCTTCGATCTCCTTCCTGAACCCTTCGGCATCGAAGCCCACCGGCAGCCGCCACGCAAACTGCGCGTCGACGGTGTCGTGCATTGCGTCGTTGGTTGCGGTGATAAATCGGCGCAGGCTCGGGCTCAGCTGATCGAAGGCCTTCTCCTTGCCCTCGTTGGCCCTCGCGCCGTGCGCGGTCACCCAGTTCCACAGGTCGACGACCACCGACGCCACGCTCGCATCAGGACCGGCGGTGTGGGCCATTGGCTGCTCGGCGGTCAGGTCGACGAGCAGCCGCCCCTTGTAGCCCAGCGTGACGCGATTCCAGCGGCTCGGCTCGCCGATGATGCACGCATCCGGAATGCGATCCGCCGACCCGTTGAAACGCGACGCGACGAAGCGCGCGCCCTTGCTCGTCGCGGCTTCTTCTTCAACCGCGCCAACCACGACCACGCGCAGGTTTCCGGCCCTCGCCGCCGCCGAGCCAAAGCGCGCCGCGCCGGCGACGAACGTGGCCAGCGGACCCTTCGCATCCACGCTGCCGCGGCCGTAGAGCAGGTCGCCGTCGATCCTGACAGGGATGTTGCCGGGCACGGTGTCGATGTGGCCGAGCAGGACGATGGTTCGCGTCGCGTGCGAATCGCCGATCTCGCCCACGGCGTTGCCGGCCGCGTCGACGAAGGCGCGATCGAAGCCGGCGCCGCGCATGTGCTCCACGAGCCACGCCGAGGCGGCAGCCTCCTGTCGCGACAAGGAGGGAATGGCCACCAACCCCCGGATGAGTTCGACCGCCGCGGCGCGATCCATTCAGTGCCTGTCGCGCCGAAGCCCGTCGGGCGAAGGCGGATGCTCCTTGATCGCCTTGGCGATGGCCTGGACGCCGAAGTCGATCTCCTTCTCGGTGATCACGAGCGGCGGGAGCAGGCGGAGGACGGTTGGACCCGCCGGCAGCGCAATCACGCCGTGGTCCATCATCAGGCTCTTCAGCACCGGCGCGACCTTCGTGCGCAACTCGACGCCGATCATCAGGCCCAGGCCGCGGATGTCGCGCACGATCGCCGCGCCTTCGAGGGCACCGCGCAGCGTGTTGCGCAGGTTGGCGCCGAGCGTCGCGCTGCGCTTGATCAGGTCTTCATCACGGTAGGCATCGATGGCCGCGAGGCCGGCCGCGCAGGCGAGCGGCGAGCCGCCAAAGGTGCTGCCGTGTACACCGGGCGACAGCACGTCGCGCACTGCCTTGGTGTAGGCGAACGCGCCCATCGGAAACCCACCGCCGAGGCCCTTGGCCATGCAGATGATGTCGGGCTCGATGCCGGCATGCTCGCTGGCGAACCACTTGCCGGTGCGACCGAACCCGGTCTGGATCTCGTCGACGATCAGCAGGGCGCCGCGCTCGCGGCAGAGCCGCTGCGCGGTCTTCAGGAAGTCAGGCGTGCCGACGTTGACGCCGCTCTCACCCTGCACCACTTCCAGGATCACCGCCGCGGTCTGGTCGGTGACGCTCTGGTCGAGCGTCGCGGCATCGTTGAACTGGATGTGCGTCGTCTCCAGCAGCGGGGTAAAACCTTCGCGATACTTCGGCTCCCACGTCACCGACAGCGCGCCGATGGTGCGGCCATGGAAGCCCTTCGTGGTGGCGACGAACCCCGCGCGCTTGGTGTACAGCCGCGCGAATTTCAGCGCGCCGTCTACAGCCTCCGCCCCACTGTTGGCGAGGAACACGTGCGGCAGGTGTTTGGGCAGCACGCTGACGAGCGCGTGCGCGAATTCGGCGCGCTTGTCGTTGTAGAGATAGTTGGGGCACAGCGTGAGCGTCTCCGCCTGCGACTGGATCGCCGCGGTCACTCCCGGGTGACAATGCCCGAGCATCGCCACGCCCTGTGCGGATCCCAGGTCGAGATATTTCTTGTCGTCCTCGTCGTACAGCCAGCAGCCTTCACCACGTGTCATCACCACGTCGCCGCGACGTGCTGTGGTGCCGCCGAGAATTCGCTCTTCGACCTGTGCGTAATTCATTGCTCTGTGCCTTCCACCTTCGCGCTGCGCGCTACGGCGGACAAGTCTGTCGCCTGTCTTTCGGGCGCGACTAAAGTCCCGCCCCTACGCACTCTGATCCCGGATCCCGGATCCCATCTCTGTTACCCGATGTGCGTGCCGCCGCCCTCGAGCGCCCGCGTGATCGGCGACGCGACGCGACCGTCGGCGAAGATCACCGTGCCGACGCCTTCGTCGATGGCTTCTACGGCGCCCATCACCTTTTTCTTCATGCGCCCTTCCGCGAACGCCATGAACCGATCCGCCTGGCCCTTCGGAATCTTTGCAATCAGCGTCGATTCATCCGGGAACTTCTCCAGCAGGCCGACCTGGTCGGTCAGGATCACGAGGGCCTCCGCGTGGAAGGCGCCGGCGACCATCGCTGCGGCGCGATCGCCGTCGACGTTGATCGCTTCGCCGGCCGTCGAGGCCCCCGGAGGCGTGAGCACCGGGAAGTAGCCCGCGCCGATCAGCAACTGGAGCAGGTGGACGTTGACCTTCTCGACGGTGCCGGTCCAGTCGTCCCTGAGCACCATCCGTCGTCCGTCGACGCGAATGCGGAGCGTGTCCTTGCGCGCGCCTTCGAACACCCGGCCGTCGAGCCCCGAGAGCCCGACCGCGTTGATGCCGCTGGTCTGCAGTTTCTCGACCCACATCTTGTTCAGCTGCCCGCAGTAGACCATCTCGAAGATCTCCAGCGTGCGCCGATCGGTGCGGCGGCTGACATGTCCGGTCTCGCTGGTCACGAACTGCGGCGGATGGCCGAGCGCCTCCGCTACCTGGTTGGTCGTTTGCGCGCCGCCGTGGACGAGCAGCAGCTCGGTCCCCTTGGCGCGCAGCGCAACGATATCTGCGACGACGGCGTCGATGTTAAGAGAGGTGCCGCCGCCGACCTTTACAACGATCATTGTCTTTCTTCTTCTAGATGGGATGAAGGCCGGGGAAGTCGAGTCCAAGCCTCTCATCCCAGCCCATCATGATATTCGCGCACTGCAGGGCCGTGCCCGCCGCGCCTTTCATCAGGTTGTCGATCGCGCATAGCGCGACCACGCGGTTGGTTTTTGGATCGAGCTCGAAGCCGACGTCGGCGTAGTTACTGCCCGACAGGATCTTCGGCTCGGGATAGCGGTAGAGGCCCGTCTTCTCCTTCACGATCCGCACGAACGGTTCTTTTCCGTACGCCTCGCGGTAGGCCTTCCACAGGTCCTTCTCGGCGGTGCCCGGCGTCACGAACACGTGCGCGGTGGCGAGGACGCCGCGAACGTTGTCGATCGCGGTGGCGCTCAGGTGCACGTCGGTCACGAGGTTCTTCAGCTTCAGCGCCTGCAGCACTTCCGCGGTGTGGCGATGGCCGGTCGGCGCGAAGCTGCGCATCACGCCGGCCCGCTCGGGATGGTGCGTGGAATCGGCCGACGCCGCGCCGCCTTCGCTGCTGCCGACCTTCACCTCGCAGATGACGCCGCGTGCCGTATCGATTAGCCCTGCCGCCGCCAGCGGCCAGATCGCGAGTGTTGTCGCGGTGGCATTACAGCCGACTCCGCTGACGTACGTGGCCGCCTTCAGCTCCGCGCGGTGCAGCTCCGGCAATCCATACACGAACTTCTGCAGCCACGCCGGGCTGGTGTGCGGGGCGCCGTACCACGTGTCGTAATCGCCCGCGTCGCGCAGCCGGAAATCCGCGCTGAGATCGACGATGCGATCGGCGACGGTCGCGAGGTGGTCGATGCGGCTCATCGCGCTGCCGTGCGGCAGGCCGAGGAAAAGCAGGTCGCATTTCTCGACGGCGTCGCTGCGGATGAACTTCAGCTGCGTCCGGCCCCGCAGGTTGGGATGCGTGAAGTGCACGAACTGCCCGTCGAGCCGCTCGCTCGTGACCTGCTTCACCTCGAGGTGTGGATGTGACAGGGCAAGGCGCAGCAACTCGCCTCCGGTATAGCCGGAGGCGCCGACGATTGAAACTGTTGAACGATTCCCCAAAATGATCTGCGCCTAATCGGTGTCTAATCGGTGGCTACGCTGACGCGCCTTCGGCGAGGGAGATGGCGGCGAGGTGCGCCGGTTCGTCGCCCTTCCACCCGTTGGCCGCGTTCCAGCCGCGCCTGGCGACGTCGAGGCAGAAGTCCACCATGCGCTCGGGGATGTTCACGCTGGTCGGCGCGATGCTGTTGCGGAACTCCATCGTGTAGTTCACTTCGTTGACGAGCAGACCGCGATCGGGGTCTTCGAACAGGTCGAGCGCCACCATGCCGCCGCCGCACGCCTTGGCGGCGCGCGTGCAGATGTCGGCCAGCTCCGGCGTGATCGGGCAGTTGCTCGACGACCCGCCGCGGGCGGTGTTCGTAATCCAGTTCGGCGAGGTGCGGTAGATCGCGCAAATCGTGTCGGGCCCCACCTGGAACGCACGGATGTCGCGTCCCGGCTTCTTCACGTACTCCTGGATGTAGAAGATGCTGTGGTGATAGCTGCCGAGCGTCTCCTTGTGCTCGAGGATCGCTTCGGCCGCATCGCGATCGTTCACTTTGCTCAATAGCCGGCCCCACGACCCTACGGTGGGCTTCAGCACCGCCGGATAGCCCAGCGTCTCGATCGCTTCAAGCGCGCTCTCCGGCGTATAGGCCACCAGGGCCTTCGGCTGCGGCACGCCCGCCGCCGCCAGCGCGCTCGTCGTCATCAGCTTGTTGCCGCAGATGTCGGCGCAGAGCGCCGTGTTCACCGTCTTCACGCCCTGGTCGTTGAGGATCTTGAGGCTGTAGAGTGCGCGGCTGTGGTTGATGCAGCGTTCGACGATGACGTCGTAGTGCGTGTACGGGTGGTGATGGACGTCGGTGATGTCGAAGATCAGTTTCTGATCGTCGAGCAGATCCAGCGTCACGCCACGCCGCTCGAACGCCTCGAAGAGCAGTTTCTCTTCGACGCGCACGCGGCTGTAGAGCACTCCGACCCGCGTCGTGCGGTCGGGGCCCCCGCCGCGCGGACTTTGCGCGGTGGGGTGATTACTCACCCCAGTCTTCCTCTTCCTGGGGCGCCAGCGCGAGCGTGATCGGCTCGAGCGCGGTGATTTCCAGCTCGGCGCCACAACCCGGGCACTGCGTGATTTCGTTCTGCATCACCTTGTCGAGGGTGACGTCGGCAAAACATTCGGGGCACTGCGCGGTGCCGGAGGCGGTTTCGATCGGCATGTGTTTGTGATTTTTAACTTTTAACTTTTAACTTTTAACTTTTAACTTTTAACTTTTAACTTTTAACTCAATCGTTGTGATGCAGTTCGTATTCCCGCTGTTCGCGGGCCTTCTCGGAGCCGGCAATCTTGTCGCGTTTCTTCGCCGCGCGCATCGCCAGCCCGTGCGTGGATTCCGACTTGATCGCCGGCGTCGAGATCTGCTTTTCGAGGTCGGCGCTCTGGCACGCGGGGCACGCCGGGGCGGGGTCCTGGGTCCGCACCAGCGCTTCGAAGCCCTTGCCGCAGCTCTTGCAGACGTATTCGAAGATGGGCATGGTCACACAATTCTATCCTGCCCTTCGGCAGGAGGCACGAGGCGCCAGGCACCGTTTCGGGTAATATCTGTCGCTCTGGGGAGGCAACCTGATGGGACGTGTACTTCGAGTAGGTTTTGTGGCCGCCGGCGTGGCGGTGTTTGGTGTTCTGAGCGCGGGAATGTTCGCGCAGGCTCCCACGGGGAAGCCAATGCCGGCGCCGCCTGGAGCATGGGTGTCCGCACCCGTCGTCAACGATCTGCCGAATCCGTACACCACGATTGAAGGCTGGGCCAAGCTGCCCGAAGGCCGCACGTGGGGTTCGACCAGCGCTGTGGACATCGACCGCGACGGCAAGAGCATCTGGGTGGCCGAACGGTGCTCGGTGAATTCGTGCTGGGACCGCGCCAAGGGCGAAATGTCGCCGCTCAACACCGTGTTCAAGTTCGACCCGAATGGCAAGATGGTCGCGAGCTTCGGCCAGGGAATGTTCGTGTTCCCGCATGGCATCCACGTCGACCGTGACGGCAACGTGTGGGTGACCGACGGCCAGAGCAACTTGCCGGCCCGCGGGCCGGGACAGCCCGCCGACGCGCAGCTGCCGCCGATGCCGGCGAAGGTGGTGGGCCACCAGGTGGTGAAGTTCAGCCCGGAGGGTAAGGTGCTGTTGACGCTCGGCAAGCCGGGCGGCAATGCGCCAGGGCAGCCGCAGGATCCCGCGTCGTTCTATCAGCCGAACGACGTCATCACGTATCCGAATGGCGACATCCTCGTCGCCGAGGGCCACGGCAACACGCATGCGCGGTTGATCCGCTTCGACAAGAGCGGCAAGTTCCTGCGTGAGTTCGGCAAGCTCGGTGCCGAACTCCAGGGCGAGTTCAACCAGCCGCATGGTCTCGCGTTCGATTCGCAGGGCCGTCTGTTCGTGGCCGATCGCTCGAACAACCGCGTCCAGGTTCTCGACGCCGAGACCTACAGGACGATCACCACCTGGTACCAGTTCAGCCGGTTGAGCGGCATCTTCATCGATCGCAACGACATGCTCTACGGCGCCGACTCGGAGTCCGGCTCGGTGAACCCGCCGCATTACCAGTGGAAGCGCGGGATCCGTATCGGCAGCGCGCGCGATGGCAAGGTGACGATGTTCATTCCCGATCCGTCGCACAACGGGCTGACCTACGAAATGGTCGATGGCAAGGTGGTGGCGAAGATGGCTGATGGCGGCAAGCCGCCATGGGGCACGCTCGCCGCGGAAGGCGTGGTCGTGGATCGCGACGGCATCATCTACGGCGCCGAAGTGGGTCCCCGGAAGCTGCAGAGATACGTGAAGAAGTAGTTAAAAGTTAAAAGTTAAAAGTTAAAAGTTAAAAATAACAAATCACACAGGGCCGGGCCGCTTAGGCGGTGCCGGCCCTTCGTATTTGGCAGGTCGTGGTCGCGAACGCGTAGAGCTTGCCGGCCGCATCCTCGATGCGCCCTTCCGCGATCGCCGTCGTGCGCCCGGCATGGACGATGGTGCCGATGCCGCGGACCTCGCCGGTCTCGTGCGTCAGCGCGCGCAGGAAGTTGATCTTGAATTCGAGCGTCGTGTAGGTGTCGCCGGCGTCGAGCACGCTGTGCACCGCGCACCCCATCGCCGAGTCGAGCAGCGTCGCGCCGTAGCCGCCGTGCACGCTGCCGAGGGTGTTGTAGTGAAACTCCTGCGGCACGCCGCGGAACACCGCCTTCCCCTTCTCCACTTCGATCAGGCGGATGTCCATGAGGAAGGCCATCGGTGGCGGCGGGAGCGTGCCGTCGATAGCCATCCGCAGAATCTCGAGTCCAGAGCGACCGGCGGCTTGCTTGCTGAGTGGTGTGGCGTCCTGCCACGTGAAGGTGCGTTGTCTGTCCACGCGCCGATCTTACGCGTTCGGTTCTCTCCGTGTCCTCCGTACTTCTTCGTGTCCTCGTCTGTTTACTTCATCTCCACGACCCACCCCACACCCATCTTCAGCTGGGGAACGAAGTTGCCGCCGCCGACGCGGAACTCCGCGAAGAATCCCTTGTCGTTCCGGAATCCACACAGGTAGCTGCCACCGGCGTGCAGCTCGGCTTCCGAATCGTCGAACTCACCGGTGAACCTCGAGATCACGATCGTCGGCCCGCCACCTTGAATCAACGACCATCCGGTCGTGCCCAGTGGAAATTTCACGATCAGATCGATGTTGATCACCCCAAGCTTCAGCCCGTCGCCGAAGCCGCCGTCGATCCCTGGAGACAGCCGGAACCGGCCGCCGATGTCGGGCGACTCCCATGCCACGCCGGCGTAGACCTGCTCGGGATCGATCGAGCCGCCGCCGGTGAAGCGAATCGAGGACTGTGCGTCCGCGGATGTGGCCGACACCGTGAGTAAAAGGAAGGAAAACACCGCACAAATCGCCAGACGGTGTCCACTGAATGAGACCATTCACACCTCTCCGCACCGGGCAGTTCAATAACCGTACCTACCGCATCGAGCCTTCGATCAGTTCGGCGGCCCTCGCCGGGCCATCGTCGCCGGCCATGCGCTGCTGAATCGACATGGCCGCCGCTTTCATCCGTGGATGGCCCGCCGTCTGCGTGATGCGATCGGCGAGTGCCTGCGCGCTCCATTTGTTGCGCCGCAGCGCCCGCGGCGCCACGCCGAGCCGTTCGAGCTCTTCCGACCACATGAACTGATCCGACACGTGCGGCACCGGGATCGACGGCACGCCCGCTCGCAGCGTCGTGTGCGTGGTGCCGGCGCCCGCGTGATGGACCACGGCCGCGCACCGCGGAAAGACGTGCGCGTGCGGCGTGCGCTTCACGAAGATCAGATTCGCGGTGGGCGTCCGATCGACATCCGCCTGGATGATCGCGCGCTGTCCCGACACTCGAGCGGCGTCGGCAAACACCGCGATCGCCTCGTCGAGATACTGGCTGCCGCCCATCGGCATCAGGCTGCCGAACCCCATGAACACCGGGGCCCGCCCCTGTGCGAGGAACGCTTCCACCTCTGGTGAGACAGGTTCGTGTTCGTGCGGCGGCAGCGCCAGAAAGCCGCATAGGTGATAGTGCGGCGGCCAGTCGGCGGGCCGCTCGAGCAGCGCGGGGCTCGACCCAATGAGGTGCAGCCGCTTGGACGCCCAGGCATCGTCCATCAGGTCGCCTATCCGCGGCAGTCCCACTTTCTTGCGGAAGCTGTTCACGCCCCTGCCGAGCGTGAGGTTGAGCGCGATCCGGGCGAGCTTCCAGCCGATCGCGTTGCCCAACGTGCCGAGCCGCGGCAGGCCCTGCGGATGAATCTCGCGCGACGGAATGAGCATGTGCGCGAGCGCTACCGTGATCGCCGGCGTGCCTGTGAGGTCGGCCGCGGCGCGGGCGGGATGCACCATGAAGTGATGGATCAGCACGTCGACGCGCTTGCACAGATCGAGCGCCGCATCGAACATCGGCTGTTCCACCGGCTCGAACATGTGCTTCGCGATCAACAGCCCCTGCCGCAGTGGATCCGATGTTTCGATGATCCGCAGCCCGATCTGCTGCAGCTCGTCGTCGCTGATGATTGGTGAGGCGACGGCACGAGCGCGGAAGCCGAGCGACTGCGCCACCGCGTCGTAGTTGCGATCGCCAACCTCGGTGTAGAGCAGCTCGACGTCGTGTCCGCGCGCTGCCAACGCATGGCCGAGCGCCACGAACGGGCGGGTATCGCCCTCACTGCCCCAGGTCTGGATACCGACGCGCACGCGTGCCTTTACAATAAGGGAATTCACGACGCCTACGCGGCACTTCGTCACCCTTTCGTGCGTTCGTTCGCCATCGGCCGGTTCGCGGCTGGTTCCGGCTGGCAGATGATCAACGTCGCCGTCGGATGGCTGCTCTATGAGCGCACCGGCAGCGCCTGGGCGCTGGGCCTGGTCGGCGCCGTGGAGCTTGCGCCGATCTTTTTCCTGATGGTCGCGGCCGGTAACGCCGCAGACCGTTTTCCCCGCCGCAACATCGGCATCGTCGCGCACGCGCTGCTGGCCGTTGCCGCCGCCGGGCTCGCGGTGGTGTCGGCGCAGGACGGCCCCACCTGGGTCATCTACTCGCTGCTCGCGCTGGTCGGCACCGCGCGCGCGTTCTCCGCGCCTGCCGTCAACACCATCCTGCCGCAGCTGCTCGACCCCACGGTGTTCGCGAACGCCAACGCGTGGCTGGCGACCACGTATCAACTGGCGTCCATCATCGGACCCGCGGCTGGTGGCCTTCTCATCGCCGCCACCGGCGGCGCCACGGCGGCATTCGCCGCGGCGGCGGTCGGACAACTCGTCTTCGTCCTGATGCTGCGGACCATGCCGGTCCGCCTGCCGGCCTCCTCCGCGAAGCGATCCGCGGCCGACGTGTTTGCCGGCTTCCGCTTCGTGCGCGCCAACCCGCTGTTCCTTGCCGCGATCACGCTCGATCTCTTCGCGGTCCTCTTCGGTGGGGCGGTGGCGCTGCTGCCAATCTTCGCGAAAGACATCCTCCAGGTCGGCCCCGCCGGGCTCGGCTGGCTGCGCGCCGCGCCCGGGATCGGCGCGATGACGATGGCGCTGGTGACGACGAGGATGAGGCCATGGCCGCGTCCGGGCGTGACGCTGTTGTGGGTAGTGGCCGGCTTCGGCGTGGCGATGATCGGCTTCGGACTCTCGCGGTCGTTTGCCGTGTCGCTGCTGTGCCTGTTCATGACCGGCGTGTTCGACAACGTCAGCGTCGTGATCCGCCTGACGCTCGAGCAAATGATTACGCCCGATCACCTGCGCGGCCGCGTCGCGGCAATCAACTACGTGTTCATCGGCTTCTCGAACGAATTCGGCGCCTTCGAAAGCGGCGCCACGGCGGCGCTCGTCGGTCCAACGCTCTCGGTGGTGGGCGGCGGCTTCGCCACGCTCCTGGTGGTGCTGATTGTGCGCGCCGCGTGGCCGCAGTTGCTTCGCATCGGCCCGCTGCACACGCTCGCGCCAACGGCCGCACCGGCCACTGATTAGTCTGGCTGGTGTGATTCTGCGCCGTCTGTGGCGTAGGATCGGGGGCGCATGAGTGTTGCACGGACCGTCCTGCTGAAGATCTCCGACAATCAGTGGCTTCGCGCCAACGGCACGAAGGTGCCCTTCGTCCGCCGCGCCGTGTCGAAGTTCATGCCGGGCGAGTCTGTCGACGACATGTTAGTGGCGGCCAAGGCGACCGCCAACGAGGGGATTCGCGCCGTCTTTACCCGCCTCGGCGAGAACGTCAAGGACCTCGCCGAAGCCGATGGCGTGGCGCGCCACTACCTCGAGGTGATCGATCGGATCGGCGCCCTGGGCATTTCCTGTGAGCCGTCGATCAAACTGACACAGCTCGGCCTCGACATCGATCGCGAGCTGGCCTTTGGCCACTTGCGCGATCTCGCCGCGCGCGCCCAGGCCGCGCGCAGCTACTTGTGGGTGGACATGGAGCAGTCGTCGTATGTCGACGTCACGCTCGATCTCACGCGCCGCCTCAAGCAGGAGTTCCCGGCGGTTGGTGTGTGCCTCCAGGCCTACCTGTTCCGCACCCGCCAGGATCTCGAGGACATGACCTCGCGCGGCATCGGCGAGCGGCTGGTGAAGGGCGCCTACAACGAGCCGGCCACCGTGGCCTTTCCGAAAAAGAGCGACGTCGACGCAAACTACTTTGCGCTGGGCCAGGTGATGCTGTCGCCGGCCGCGCGCGCGGCAGGCGGACGGGCCGTGTTCGGCACCCACGATCTCGAATTGATCACCGCGATTCGCGGCCACGCGCAGTCGCTCGGCCTCAAACCCGCGCAGTACGAATTCCACATGCTGTATGGCATCCAGAAGCCGGCGCAGCTGCGCCTCGCCCAGGACCAGGCCGACGTGCGCGTGCTGATTGCCTACGGTGAGTACTGGTTCCCGTGGTACATGCGCCGGCTGGCGGAGCGTCCGGCAAACGTGTGGTTCGTGGCGAAGAGCCTGTTCGGCTAGGCGCCGCGAATCTTCTCGATCTTCCTATCGCGCTCGTGGTTCAAGCGCTCGACGTCGCGCCGGTAGTGTTCCTGGAGCTGCTGCCGCGCCTCGTATTCCAGCGTGCCCTGCATCTTCGACTTGAAGAGGATCTCTTCCTGCGCGAGCTTGGCCGAGTAGGTCTTCCGGACGTCGGCGATTTCCTGCTTCTGATCGTCGCTCAACGCGCGATCGCTCACACCCTGCTCGGCGTCCTGCTTCTTGAGCCGTTCCATCGCCAGCTCGATCGCGCTCTTCGGGGCGTCATCCATGGCGTTGATCATACGCCCGGATCGGGCATGCGGAAGGCCTGTCCTGAGCGAGCGTGACGGTCACGGGGGGCCGTCATGTGAGTCGAAGGATATGATGGATCGGTGAGCACTCACAGCATGTTATCGGAAGGCGAGATCTACGCCCGGATCGGTGAGGACGGGTTTCAACGGCTCGTTGCGGCGTTCTACGCGCAAGTGCCTGGCGACGATATCCTCGGCCGGATGTATCCGGCCCACGACCTCGCCGGGGCGGAAGAACGGTTGCGCGATTTCCTGGTCGGCCGCTTCGGCGGGCCGCGGCGCTACGAGGAAATGCGCGGCCACCCCAGGCTGCGCATGCGGCACATGCCGTTCAAGCTCGACCAGCCCGCGCGCGATCGGTGGGTGCAGTTGATGGATCGCGCGTTGGATCAGGCCGCACTGCCGGCGGATGCCACGAAGCTCCTGCGCGACTTTTTCCACCACATGGCGACGTTCCTGATGAACACGCCGAACACTGTGCACGTACGTTAACCACGGAGAACACTGAGACACGGAGAAATACTTTTCGAAACGCAAGTGCCGCTAAGCAGCACTGGTATTTCTTGAAAGAACGCCTCCGTGTGCCCCGTGTTCTCCGTGATGAACGGCCGTGATCGCTATTCGGATCTCAGCGCGATCAGCGGATCGCCCCGCGACGCCCGAAGCGCGGGCCCAAGACATGCCAGCACCACGATCAGCGTCTGCAGCGCTGCCACCACCAGGTAGCTGATCGGATTGAGCACGTTCACGCCGATGAAGATCGTCTGCACCAGGCGGGCCGCGCCGGCGGCAAGGAGCAAGCCGGTGATCAATCCCGGCGCGAGCATCCAGATGCTGCCGGTCAGCACTTCGCGCATGAGGTCGCGCGGCGTGGCCCCGATCGACATGCGCACGCCGAACTCGCGGACGCGCAGGTTAACCGCGTGAATCACCACCCCGACCAGGCCGACGGTTGCGAGGACCAGCGCCAGCACGCCGCAGATCGTGAACAGCCGCGTCAGCGTGCGAAACGGCCACAGCGGCATCGCCATCCGCTGTTCCATCGTCTTCACCGAGATCATCGACACGCCTGGCTCGGTGGCCTGGGCGGCATCCGCGATCGGCCGCACCAACGTGGCCGGCGGCCCCGCGGAGCGAGCGACGATGGAGAGCGGCCGTTGGTAGTCTGCGGAGGCCAGGCGCACGAAGAGCACCGGTGTTTCGCGATCGAGGCCGCGCGTGCGGGTGGTGCCCGTGACGCCGATCACGGTGAGTTGCTCACCCGCATCCCCGACGCGGATGGTTTGTCCGAGCGCGCTGCCGTCGGGCCACAGCGTCCGCGCGAGGTGGCCGTTGATCACCACCTGCCCAGTTGATGGTCCGGGCTCGAATTCGCGCCCGTCAATCAAACGGATCCCCATCGTCCTGAAATATCCGGGTCCGACTGCGTACGCGGCGTAGGTGCGGCACGTGCCATCGCCGCAGGTGTGTCCGGGCGGCCAGACGGTAGTCATCCGATCGAAGCCAACGAAAAAAGGCGCGCGATCGATCACGGCGGTATCGACGACGCCCGGCAGCGCGCGCACGCGATCGACCAGTGAGTGAACGAACCGTTCGGAATGGGCGCCGTCGAGCCCGTTCGACGAGGGGTCGAAGTCGGCCAGCACGAGACGGTCGCGCGCAAAACCGACGTCGAACGTGGTCAGCACCGCATAGGACTGGATGAACAAGCCGGCAACAGCGAGAAACATCGTCGAGCCCGCGATCTGGGCGCCGACCAGCCATCGGCGCATCGCCGACGGCCGTGCGCCCACGGCGTTGGCGCCTTGCGACCCCAGTATCCGTAGCACGTCGACGCGCGCCGTTCGGAAGGCCGGCCACAGCCCGGGAAGCACCCCGGCAACGACGATCAACGCGGCTATGAACCACACGACGTGTCGATCCAGTGTGAGATCGATGTGCTGCGGCTGCTCGATCGGAATGGCGAAGGAGCCGACCAGCGACTGGGTCCACCACGCCAGCAGCAGGGCGCACACGCCCGACAGGCTCGCGATCAGGACGCCGTCCGTGACGACGAGGCGCATCAGCCGGCCTGGTTTCGCGCCCATCGCGGTGCGGATGCCCATATCTCGCTCGCGCTCGACCGCCCGCGCCAGCAGCAGGTTGGCGACGTTGAAGCAGGCGAGCAGCAGGACCAGGCCGATGACCCCCATCCCGATCGCGGCGCCCATCGCGACGCCGCGCAGCTCGGCGTTGCGTTCGCTGAACGAGCGGAACCGCGCACCTCGGTCCTGGTGGGTGTTGGGCCACTCGCGCGCCATTTCTGCCACCGCACCCTGGATTTCTCCGTCGACGCGTGCCGATGTCACGCCGCTCCGCAGGCGGCCGAGCACGAAGAGCCACCGCGTGTCGGGCTCCTGGACGAGCGGCGATAGGGTAAACAGCGTGATCTCGTCCAGCGGGAGCCAGATGTCTGGTGAATAGAGACCGGCGGGCCCGGTGAACGAGGCAGCGATCACGCCGGCGACGGTCACGTCCGTGTTGTTGAGGCGCAGCGTAAGTCCCGCGAGCGCGGCGGCGTCGAGCTTCTCCCGCCAGAAGCGTTCGCCGATCATCACCGATGTCGTGCCGCCGTTACGCTCGACCAGCGTGCGGCCGGCAATCACCGGCGCGTCGACGATTGAGAAGTACGAGAGTGACACGTACAGCACCCACGCGGTGTCGGCGCCGCGGGCATGCTTCCACGACACCGTTGACCGCCCCTCGGCCGCGATCTCGAGTGATGTGGCGGTGGCATCGCGAAACCGGCGGAACTCCGCGATCGAGGCGTTGCCTTCCTCATCGCCGCCCGGCGTGGTCATGATGCGGCCGCCGTCGGGCACGCCGTTCAACGCAAAGCCCTTGAACAGCATGCCGTTCACGACGCCGAAGGCGACGGCATTGACGCCCATGCCGATCGCCAGCGTCAACACCGCGGTGGCTGTGAACACTGGCTGGCGCGCGAGCTGGCGGAGCGAATGCCTGATGTCCTGCAGCAGGGTGGCCACCTCACCTGAGACGAATCAACATCGCGGATGTTCCGCATTCGGCGCAGAATCTGCAACCACGGCCCGCTCACCAGGGTCGACAATTGCCGACGTGGTGAATAGGGGACAGACCCCCATTTTCAGCAAATGGTGAAATTGGGGGCCTGTCGCAAATTCACCATCGACGTATGATCCGCAGATGCGAGAGGTGACGGTTCGCCGTGCGGAAGGGCCATTCGCGCAGCACATCGCGGTGGCGGGCCACAGCCTCCGCGCCGATGAGGAGCGCGAGAAGGGCGGAGACGACACCGGCGCGGCCCCCCACGAACTGCTGCTCGCCGCGCTCGGGTCGTGCACGGCGATGACCCTCAAGGTCTACGCCGAGCGCAAGGGCTGGCCGCTACGCGACGCCCACGTGTCGCTCAACGGCAGCCACGTCGACGGTCGGCTGGAAATTCGCCGGCAGGTTGAGCTCGTCGGCGAGTTGGACGCCGAGCAGCGGCAGAGACTCCTCGAGATCGCCGACAAGTGTCCCGTCCACAAGACGCTTGTTGGCGACATCCTCATTACCACCACCGAGAGATCTGCATGAGCACCAAGGAGATTGTGAAGCGCTACTCGAACGGCGAGATCACCGTGGTGTGGCAGCCCTCGCTGTGTATTCATTCCGCGATCTGCGCGCGCGGACTGCCGAACGTGTTCGATCCGCGCCGCCGGCCATGGGTCATCCTCGACGGGCACGACAGCGACACGGTCGTCAACCAGGTGGAGCAGTGTCCATCGGGCGCGCTGTCGATCGAACGCGTCGAGAAGTAGGCACTCCAGCCGTAGACTTCCGCCCGGGCGGTGCCCGCT
>JALDXK010000062.1:0-15990 GCA_032155105.1 Acidobacteriota bacterium | reverse complement strand
CGCCGTCCGCGGCCAGGTTCTTGCCGACCTCGGCGATGCGATCGCCGTCGATCAACACGTCAAAGGTGCCGATGCGCCCGTTCGCAGGGTCAACGACCTTGCCGCCCTTAAGTAACCGCTTCATGTTCTGGTCCACCTGCTAACAAATAGAGAACCGACATGCGAACGGCGACACCGTTCGCGACTTGATCGAGAATCACCGACGCCTTGCCGTCCGCCACCTCCGACGCGATCTCCACGCCGCGGTTAATCGGCCCAGGATGCATGATGATCGCGTCCGGCTTCGCACGCTTCACCCGCGCCTCGGTCATGCCGAACGTCGTGAAGTACTCGCGCAGCGACGGGAAGTAGCCACCCTGCATCCGTTCGAGCTGGATGCGGAGCATCATGATCACGTCCGCGCCCTCGACGGCTTCATCGACCTTCGTCGTCACGTGCACGCCCATCCTCGCCATGCCCGGCGGGATCAGCGTGGCCGGCGCGCACACCCACACGTCCGCGCCGAGCTTGGTCAGCAGCAGCACGTTCGACCGCAGCACGCGGCTGTGCAGCAGGTCGCCGACGATGGCGACCTTCAGGCCCTTGATGCGGCCCTTGCGCTCGCGAATGGTGAAGGCGTCGAGCAGCGCCTGCGTCGGGTGCTCGTGCATGCCGTCGCCGGCGTTGACGATCGCCGCCTTGCAGATCCGCGCCAGCAGGTGGCAGGCGCCGGACGAGGCATGCCGCAGCACGATCATGCTCGGCGCCATGGCCTCGAGGTTCATCGCCGTATCAACCAGCGTCTCGCCCTTGACGACGCTCGACGACGCGATGGCGACGTTGAGGGTATCGGCGCTCAGGCGCTTCTCGGCAATCTCGAACGAGGTGCGCGTCCGGGTGCTCGGCTCGAAGAACAGGTTGATCACCGTGCGGCCGCGCAGCGTGGGCACCTTCTTGATCGTGCGCCGGCCGACTTCCTTCATCGCCTCGGCGGTGTCGAGCACGAGCACGATCTCCTCGGCGCTGAGGTCGGCGATGCCGAGCAGATGTTTATGTCGCAGTGCCGTGAGCGGCGGCGCGGCGACATTATGAGGCGACGCTGCGGTGTGGGCGACGTCCATGGCTCACTCCTTCCCCTGCAACAGCACTTCGTCGACGCCATCGAGCTCGCGCAGGTGCACCTGCACGCTCTCGCGTCGCGATGTCGGCACGTTCTTGCCGACGTAGTCGGCCTTGATCGGCAGCTCGCGATGGCCGCGATCGACCAGGACCACGAGTTGAATGGACGTGGGCCGGCCGAAGTCGGTCAGCGCGTCGAGCGCCGCCCGCGTAGTGCGGCCGGTGTAGAGCACGTCGTCGACGAGCACGATGGTCCGGCCGTCGATCGAAAACGGGATTTCGGTCTTGCGGACCATCGGCGCCACACCGACCGACGCGCCCATCAGGTCGTCGCGATACAGGGTGATGTCGAGCGCGCCAACGGCCAGGTCTTCACCGGTGATCTTCTTGATGTCGCCGGCGATGCGCTGCGCGATCGGCACACCGCGGCTGCGGACGCCGACCAGCGCCACATTGGAAAGACCACGATTGTGTTCGAGGATTTCGTGCGAGATTCGCGTGAGCGCGCGAGTGATGCGCTCCGCATCCATGACTACCGGCATGTTTTCCCCTCTTTGCGAACTCACAGGTCCGCGTTTAAAGAGTCTGGCCGGATTATATCAGGAACGCCGTGTCGACTGCTTGAGGAGAATGCGCCGCTTTGCCTTCCGGTCGAGCGGTGGTTCGGCGCCTTTTGCCGCTGCCGCGATCAGGGCCTTCACCGCGGGGCGATCAAGCTCTCCCGCGTCGGTCACGCGAATGCTCCGCACCATGCTGCCGGAGCCCTGCAGGAGTCCCTGGGGATCGGGCAACGCATCGCCTTCGAAGAAATACAGGTTGATCCACTTCGAGTAGGTCGCGATCGAGTTGATGACGTTCGACGCGCGCTCCGCGGAGCAAAAGCCGATCACTAGCGAATTCTTCTTGTCGTAGACCATTTCCACCGAGCCCGGCAGGCGTTCGCGCATCTTCGCGAGCACCGCCTTCGTCAGCCTGGCCATTTCCGGCGTGCGGCCGTCGATGATGGCATCCAGCTGTGCCGTGGTCAGTGCCGGCGTCGTGACCTTGGCCATGTCACACCCCCGGGGGCCGCCGTTTCCCGAATCCGGTGGCCTGCTCGAACGCAAATGCCATCTTCAGGACATTGAGATCGTCACGATGGCGGCCCACAATCTGCACGCCGACAGGCAGCGCGTCGTCTGTGAAGCCGGCGGGAACCGAGATCGCAGGACGGCAGGTCGTGGAAATCCAGTACGCGGTCTTCATCCACGAGATGTAGGTGTCCATCGCCACGCCGTCGATGGACCGCGGCCACGGCTCGGCGGCATCGAACGGCGGCACCTGGTTCACCGCGCAGACCACGAACTCGAAGCGCTCCTGGAACCTGCGCACGCGTTCGAGCAATTGACCCTGCTGCATCAGCGCCCGGGCGACGTCATCACCCGTCAAGGCCGACCCGCGCTCGATGTCCCACAGCGCATCGGGCTTGATGCGCGCGCGATGCTCGGTCAGCAGCGACCCGTACTTGTTCCAGCTCGCCCACGTCCGCAACGTCACGAAGATCTCGTCGACGTTGCCCAAATCAGGACAGGCGTCTTCGACGACGCAACCGAGGTCTTCAAAGGTCTTGCGTTGACCCTCCAGCACCGTGCGCACGCGCCGGTCGAGCGGCAGGCCACCAAGGTCGGGGCACCAGGCCACGCGCGCGCCCATGAACGAACGCTCGAGCGAGCCAGCGAAGGCGTCCGGGTCGGATGGGAAGCACATCGGATCCCTCGGATCAGCGCCTGCCACGATGCTCAAGAGGAACGCGACATCGGAAACGGAGCGCGCCATCGGGCCCTTCACCGAAAGGCCCACAAAGGGCATGTCCACGGGCGCATTCGACACCAGGCCCACACTCGGGCGCAGCGCGACGATGTTGTTGAAGTTCGCGGGGTTCCTCAGCGATCCACCGAGATCACCGCCGTCGGCGAACGGCAGCATCCCGCTCGCCACCGCCGCACCGGCCCCGCCGGAGGATCCGCCGGCGGTCTTCGTAGGGTCGTAGGGATTGCGCGTGGTGCCGTACACGGTGTTGTAGGTCTGCGATCCCATGCCGAACTCGGGCACGTTCGTCTTCCCGATCGGAATGGCGCCGGCACGGCGAATCCGCTCGACGATCGCCGAATCCGCGGTGGCCACCGTGTCCTTGTAGATCGGTGATCCTTTCGTGAACGGAAAGCCGGCCGCCGGCTCGAGGTCTTTGAACGCCGTCGGCAATCCGTGCAACGGACCAACCGGATCGCCGTTGGCCAACGCACGATCGGCGCCGTCTGCCAGCTCGAGGCACGCGTTGTCATCGAGCCGGGCGACGATGGCGTTGAGCTCAGGATTGAGACGGCTGATCTGGGCGAGGTAGGCGGTCATCACCTCGCGAGCCGAGACGCGGCGGGCGCGGATCTCGGCGGCGAGATCGCGCGCGCTGGTGAAGCACAGCGCGTCTGCGCCTTCCCTTCGCAGCCGTGGCGGAGGGGGAATCACATCCATTTCGCCTTCCTGAACCGGTAGACAAGATACAGGTCGATCAGCACCATCGACGCGAGCGCCGCGGGGTAGCCGTAGGCCCAATTCAATTCCGGCATGTGGTCGAAGTTCATCCCGTACACGCCGGCGATCATGGTCGGCACCGCCACCAGCGCGGCATACGCGGCCAGCCGCTTGGTGACTTCGTTTTCCTGGATGGTGATCAGCGACAGGTTCACGGACATCGCCGTCGTCGTCATGTCGCGCAGGTTGTCGATCGACTGCTTCAGGCGCAGCAGGTGGTCGTAGACGTCGCGAAAGTAGTCGTGCAGCCCGGCGCAAATCGGCGGCACACGGCCGCCGTGCAGCTTGCCAAGGACCTCCAGCAGCGGTTGCGTCGCGTGATCGATCATCATCAACTTTCGCCGCAGCGTGTAGAGGGATTGAATCTGCGCCCGCGTGGTCTGCCCGGCGAAGATCCGCTCTTCGACCTCTTCGATCTCGGCGGTCAGCTCCTCGAGCACCGGGAAGTAGCGATCGACCACGTTGTCCATCAACGCGTAGAGGACGTAGGCCGGGCCATGCTGGAGCAGCTCGGGCTCCTGCTCGCAGCGGCGGCGCACCTCGGTGAAGCCGACCTGCGCCTCACGCCGCACCGTCACGATGTATTGCGGACCCACGAAGATCGCGACCTCACCGGTCTGCATCTCGGGCCCGACGAGCTCGATGAGCCGCATCACGATGAACAACGACGAGCCGTATTCCTCGATCTTCGGCCGCTGGTGTCCCTTCTGCGCATCCTCGACGGCGAGCTCGTGCAGCCCGAACTCGTCCTGCAGCACGGCGAGCTCCGCCGGCTCAGGGTCCTTGAGCGCGACCCACACGAAGCAATCGGGCCGCGCCAGGCTCGCGCGCACCTCACTGAGCGGGATGTCGCTGAGCCGCTGTCCGCGTTGATAGGCAACACAATTGACCAGCATCGATTAATTACGCCCGCATAATCGCCTGAATATGCGCGCGGGCGCAATCGAGATGTGGGACGGTGGTGTGTAACTCGTCGACGATCAGCGCCAGGCCGGGCGCGTCGCTCACGCGTGCACCCGGTGCTTGGCCTTGTACATCTCCGCATCCGCGGCCTCGAGCGCGGCCTCGGGGTGGCCACCGGGCGACAGTTCCGCCATGCCGACGGAAAACGTGCACAGCAACTCGCCCCGACGTGCTCGATGCATACGATGCCTGACTTCCTCCACGCGATCGCGCGCTGCCGCCTCGTCCAGGCCGGTGGCGACGACCAGAAATTCGTCGCCGCCGTAGCGGATTACGTGATCGTGCGGCCGGAAGGAGTCTCGCAGCGCGGCGGCGAACGTCTTCAAGCACACATCGCCGGCCGCATGACCGAAGCGATCGTTGATGCGCTTGAAGCCGTCGAGATCGAAGAACAGCAGCAGCGCGCCGTGCGGCTGGACGGCCCTGAAGATCTCCGGCAACGATCGCCGGTTGATCAACGCTGTCAGCGGATCGCGATCGACCAGGCGGCGCAAGTCCTCCTGCGCGGTCAGCAGGCCGCGATTGGCGTCCTGTAACTCGCGGCGGCCTCGGTCCGACACCGCGAGCACGCAGCCCAGGATCATCAGCCACTCGACGGCGGTATCGAACGACGAACTAGCGGCCAGGAACACGCCGGCTGGCGATACGAGATCGCCGAGCCAGCCCCCCTCGGGCTGCGCCGCCAGCAGAACATAGGCGCCGGATTCGATGAGCGACAACACGCCGCGGACGGCGATGCTTCCGGCCAGCCACGACAACCCCTCGACCGGCCGCCACCACAACACCACTGCGAACGCGAGCAGCGTCAGCCCGAGCACGGTGTGCTGCAGGACGCCGATCGACACGATGTCGCGGCACAGCACGGCGCCGAACACCGCGTAGATCGTGATGCCGATCGCCATCTGCCGCGACGTGTACCAGCGCTCCCCGTGGTGCGTCATCATCCAGACGCCCTGGATCAGCAACAGCACGAATGCGGCTTTCGCGGCGAGATAGAGGAGGCTGATCAGCGGAAACAGCGACTGGGGCTGGAGCAGCCAATAGACCGACGTGACGAACAGCGCGAGAAAGTTCGCCAGCCAGGCTCTCTTCCAGCTATGCAGCTCGGCGCGTCGGCTCTCGCGCGCGAGCAGCGCAAAGAACGCCGCGGCCATGGCCAGCGACGTCAGCTGGACGAGGGTGCTCCAGCGCCACAAGAGGAGTTGTTGCGCGTCTTCCATTCAGCGACCGTACGTAGGGATATAGGTCACTGGTTTATCACTTGCGAAGGCTGGTTTGAACAAGTCAATTCGCGCAAATCCGTCCATGTCGCGGCCAACGGGCAGGCCAAGGAAATACAGAATCGTCGGGGCGAGGTCCACTAGCGACGCGCGCGGCGGCCGGCCGGGCGCGACGGCGCTGCCATAGGCGAGGATGAAGCCGTCGGGCGCCGGTTCGTGGGTACCGCTGATCTGCGGATTGCCGGCGACCATCTCCAGCACCCGCTTGCCTGGCGACATCGGCTGCATGCCGAAGCCCGAGACCGCCAGCAGCAGATCGTTGGGCCCGAGCCGTTCGATCTCCTGGCCCACTAACGTGTCGAGGAAACCGTAGTACTGCTGCAACACGCGACCGAAGCGCTGCGTTTCTTCAGCGGAGACGTCGCCAAACGCGGACGGATCGGCGTAGCGAAGAAAGCGATGGCCCACCGCATCGATGCCGGGGAATCGCACCGCCACGAACGGTGCGCTGCGCAGGTCGAGGCCGTTGAGCAATTGCAGGTGCACTCGATCGGCGAGCACCGGGTTGCGGTCCGGACGCACGTCGTAATCGTTCACGGGCTGCGGAGCGCCCATCGTCGACACCAGCGCCACCGGATCTGGTGAGGCCGGCTGTTCCAACGCGACGCGCGCCTCGGCCAGCAACTGGGGGGGCCACACCAGCGGAGTGGCATCGAGGTTCAGCTCGGGTTCCGAGAGCCGATGAAACGCATCGCTAATCATGACGCCGTCGACGTTTGGCGCGGGTTCGGTGAGCGGCCAACCGATCACGCCGACCCGCACGCCGCGGTCACTGAGGATGTCCCAGATGGGCCGCGCCATCAGGTTCTTGGCGGTATGCGCTTCCTCGGTCAGGAATCCGAACGTGACCAGCGCCTGTGAGAAACAGTAGTCCGGCAGCAGCTGGATCGGCGTGCCGCCAAAGGCGCGGTACCTGGCCGTGGAACGAATGCCGTTGTAGATCGGATACCGGCCTGTCGCCACCGCGCTCCACACTGGCTCCGCTTGCGTCGGCCGAATCGTCGCAAGATGCAGCACCGCGCCCTGGTCGAAGATGCGGCCAAGGTTCGGCAATCTCCCGGCCGCCACGTCCGGAGTCATGAAGTCGAGCGACGCGCCGTCGAACATCAGCATGATGACGCGCCGGTCGAGCGACGCCGGCTCGATGCCTGCGGGCCTGGCGGGCCGCTCCAGCAGCGGCGGCTGACGTGCCGGACCGCGCGCCATTACCGGTGCCGCCACCGAGACTGCCATCGTCGTCACCAGGATCGCGGCACTGATGCGCCCGCCGCGCCGTCCGAGGTGCGCCATGCCAAGAATCAGGAACACCACGGCCGTGACCGTGACGAGCGAGGCGCCGACGAACATGCGATCGCGCGTCTCGCGATCGAGCACGTTGCCGAAGCCAAGCAGGTTCAGCCACATCAACGCCGCGCCGGCCGCCGCCGCGGTGGTGCAGAGCCACGACAACAGCCGCACGCTGAGCCAGCCGGGCGAGAGCACCTCGACCTCGAGAATCTGGCGCAGGACGATCAGCGCGTAGAACAACACGGTCAGGTTCGCGCCGTACGCCACTGCCAGCACCGACGCGAGCGGCACCAGCGTCGACGGCTCGATCGACACGGACGGATTGAGCTGCAGCACGAGCGCGGTGAGATACCCGGACGCGAGACCCGCGGCGATCACCGAGTTCGACAGCATCCGCAGGTAACGCACGCCCCAAATTCTAGCTGCTATACTTCCAAGGATGCCGCCGGTCGATATTGACGCGCCCGTGATCGCCAACGCGCGGCTGTCGCGAGACTATTCCGTGCTCAGCCTGGCGGCGCCGGAAGTCGGACGACGAACCCAGCCGGGGCAGTTCGTGATGGTGAAGCCCGCGGGTGTCACCGATCCGTTGTTGCGGCGGCCATTCTCGGTGTTCGAGGTGCTGCGACACGGCGACGGCGAGGTCAGCGGCGTCAGCATCCTCAACAAGCGCGCCGGCCGCAGCACCAGGAAACTCTACGAACTCGAAGTGGGCGACGTGGTGTCGTGCCTGGGTCCGCTCGGCGTGCCGTTCTCGCCGGTAACCGCGCCTGTCGAAGGCTGGATGGTGGCGGGTGGCGTTGGCCTCGCGCCGTTCGCGACCCTCGCCGAATCGCTCGCCGCGTCACGCACGCCGGCCACGTTGTTCTATGGCGCGCGCACCCCGGACGAGTTGTTCCATCTCGAATTCTTCGAACGTCTCGGCGTGAAGCTCGTGCTGGCCACCGAAGATGGTGGACGCGGCATCAAGGGCCGCGTCACCGCACCGCTCGAAACGGCATTGAAATCCCTGGGCGGCCCCGGCGGCGCCATGGTCTACGCGTGCGGACCCGAGCCGATGCTCGAAGCGGTTGCGAAGCTGGCGGCCCGTTACCATCAGCCCTCGCAGGTCTCCGTGGAGCGCGTGATGGGCTGCGGCCTCGGCGGTTGTTACAGCTGCGTTGTGCCGGTCAAACAGCGCCACGACCTGTCCTCCGAAGCGCCACGCGCGAAGGAGGAGCACGCCAACCTCGTGCGCTCGTGTATCAGCGGCCCCGTTTTCGACGGCGCCGAGCTGGTGTGGGACTGATGGCGCCCGACCTCTCCGTTTCGCTCGGCACGCTGACGCTGCCCAACCCGCTGATCGCGGCCAGCGGCTGCTTTGGCTACGGCCTCGAGTACGAGCAGGTCGTCGACCTGTCGTCGCTCGGCGGCATCGTGTCGAAGGGCCTGTTCATGACCGAGCGCCAGGGCCACCCGCCGCCGCGCATCGTTGAAACACCGGCCGGGATGATCAATGCGATCGGCTTGCAGGGCATCGGCGTGCACCGGTTCGTCAAGGAAAAGCTGCCGCTTTTGCGCAAGGCCGGCGCCCGCACGTTCGTGAACGTGTGCGGCACCACGCTCGATGAATACGTCGAGGTGAGCAAGGTGCTCTCGCAGGCGGACGGTGTAGCGGCGATCGAGCTGAACATCTCGTGCCCGAACATCAAGGAAGGCGGCATCCAGTTCGGCTGCAGCCTCGCAGGCACCTACGACGTGGTGAGCGCGGTGAAGAAGGCCACGCACCTGCCGGTGATCCCGAAGCTCACGCCGAACGTGACCGACGTCGCCTCTTTTGCGCGCGCGGCCGAAGACGCCGGCGCCGACGCGGTGTCGCTGGTCAATACATTCCTGGCGATGGCGATCGACGTCGAAACGCGGCGGCCGAAGATCACCAACGTGATGGGCGGCCTCAGCGGTCCCGCGATCAGGCCAATCGCCGTGCGGATGGTGTGGGAGTGCTATCAGTTGGTGAAGATCCCGATCATCGGCATGGGCGGCATCACCGACGCGCACGATGCGATCGAGTACATGCTGGCCGGCGCCACGGCGGTGCAGATCGGCACGCAGAACTTCGTCGATCCGTTCGTGTGGTCGAAAGTGCTCGACGGTCTCACCGAGTACCTGACTCGCCACAAGATCACGAAGTTGAGCGACCTGGTTGGCGCCTTCGATCCGACACCGCCCCAAGTCGTTCACGCATGAACCCGATTCTCGTTGCCCTGGATGTGGAGTCCGCGGCCAAGGCGGTAGCTCTCGCCGACGCGCTTCGCGGCGCCGTAGGCGGCTACAAGATCGGCAAGCAGCTCTTTACCGCCGCTGGTCCCGCGATGGTGCGCGAGCTGACCGAGCGCGGCGATCGCGTGTTCCTCGACCTGAAGTTTCACGACATTCCCAACACGGTGGCGGGCGCGGTGCAGTCGGCCGTGGCGACCGGTGCCTGGATGGTCAACGTCCACGCCTCCGGCGGGTCCGCGATGATGAAGGCCGCGGCGGAAGCGGCGCGCAAGGCCGCAGCCGCTCTCGGCAAACCGCGTCCGCTCGTGATTGGGGTGACGGTGCTCACGAGCATGACCGATGCCACGCTCGCCGAAATCGGCGTGGCCACGCCGGTCATGAAGCAGGTGGTGCACCTCGCGCAGTTGGCGAAGGCCTCCGGCCTGGACGGAGTGGTGGCATCACCGCAGGAAACCCGCGCGATTCGCGACGCCTGTGGCGCTGACTTTCAGATCGTGACGCCCGGCATCAGACCAGCCGAGCAGCAAGGGAAGGACGATCAGGCGAGAACGTTGACGCCGGCGGAAGCAATTGCCGCCGGCGCCACCTATCTTGTTATCGGGCGCCCCATAACGGCGGCGCCCAATCCGCGTGAAGCCGCGGAGCGAATCGCGGCTACTTTCCGGTGATGACGAAGTGACCGCGGCGGTTCTGCTGCCAGCAGCTCTCGTTTGATTCCGTGCAGAAGGGCGCTTCCTTGCCCTTGCTGACCACCACCACCCGATCACCCGGCACGCCGAGCTCCACGAGATACGCCTTCACCGCATTGGCGCGGCGCTCGGCCAGGCCCAGGTTGTACTCCGCGGTACCACGCTCGTCGGCGTGACCTTCGACGCTGATGCGCATGTTGGTCCAACGCTTCAGCCAAGTGGCGTTCTGGGTCAGCGAGCTGCGCGCGTCGTCGCGGATCGTCGACCGATCGAGCTCGAAGAAGACGTCGGCGAGCGGGCGTTCCTTGTTCAACTGATCCAATGACTTCTGCGCCATCAGCTCTTCCTCGCTCAACGCCTTCGGCGCTGGTGCTGCAGCGGGTGGAGCGGGCGGTGCCGGCGGTGCGGGTGGAGTCGTTGGCGCAGCAGGCATTGGCGGCGGGGGCGGCGTGACTTCAGGACTCTTCTTCCCGCACGCCGCAGCGCCCAGACCCAATGCCAGACAGAGTGTGAGAATTGCCTGTCGTCGATACACGATCATCTCATTCGCTCCTGAGTCTGCTGGGAGGGTTACGGAATTGGTATCGGCAGATTAGCGGGACACTTCAGTAGGTGTCAACGAATTAGACACGTGAATTGAAAACACGCGCAGGCCAAGTCGTCTTTGGTCACCTCCACCGCTCGATTCGGACGGCACAAAAGTACGATTGGTTTCGATCGTGACGAGTCCGCTGGATGCAGCGAGTGCATCTGCCGGCACATCGAAGGCCCAGTCCCTGGTTTCCGAGAGCGTGGTGACGGCCAACTCGCGGCCGCCGGCAGTGGCGCGCACCAGCGGGGCTTCGTCGAAGTAGCGCAGCGGCGATTCGATCGAGAGCGTGATCCGCAACGCTCGAGGTGGTCCGACGATTCGCAGCGTCGACCGTTCGCTCGTCCATCGCCACACGCCTAGCGCCGGCGAGTACTCGGCCTCCTGCCACCCGGTGTCGTAGGCCCACATCATCTCGCCGGGATCCTGGAGATCGAACTGCTCGATGGCGGTGGGAATCGGCGCGGCACCCGACACCGCTGCCGACTGGATCGTGAGGCTCGCCAGCGGCCCCTGGCCCGACAAGCGGCCCGCCGGGATGTCGAACAGATGTAGGAAAAAACCTGAGGGCGCGTCGAATTGCTGGAACGGTGCGCCGTCGATCGCGATCGTGAAGCGCGCGGCCGGATCGGTGGCGCCGGCGAAATTGCGCCCGCCAACGATCATCCGCGCGGCACTCTCGCGGCGGCGGACCATTGCCTCGATCGGCGCCACGTGCGAACCACGGCCCATCAACCGCGCCATGCCCGCGGTTTCCGGCGTCAGCGACCAGCCCTCCTCCGCGAACCACCCGGGCGCCGGCATCCGATACCACTGCACCGCCGACGGCCGCATGCCGCCAAAGGCCGGCCGCGCCACCAGCGGCCAGCGAAGGTCGGTCGAATCGCGGCGGCTCAGCGGATCGATCAACGCGAGATCGCTGCGCACTGGATCGGCCAGGAACCAGATCGGCTCGGTGCGGCCGGACTTCCAGTACTTCGCCAGCTCGAGCCATTCGAGCCGTGGCGGTGACGGCAGCTGCGGCGTGATGCCAACGTCTTCTGCTTCGAGCGGCCGCACGAACGTCTGGTGCATCGCGAGGGCGGCAGGCGGCGAACGCCGCGCTTCGGCTTGCATGGCTTCCAGCACCCGCACGGTCGGGCTGCGTTCGGCGCTGTAGGCCACGAGAACAGGACTCGCAATCGCTACGGCCGCGATCGACACTGCAGCAGCCACGATGGGCACGGCGGTCGCCGACACCATCGCGATACCGCGCACCGCCAGATACGCCACCACCGGCACAAGTGGCAACGCGTAGCGGACGAACGACGTGTCCTGGAACAGCAAGTGAAAGATCAGGTACGGCGCCGCGATCGCGATCACGGCGGCAAGCGAACGTCGATCTCTGATGACCAGGTACACGCCCCCTGCGATGGCAAGGACCAGCACGATCGCGGCAAGCGCGGTCGAGTCCCATGGATGGACGAACGTGCGCATCAACGCAACGGCGGCAGCCCGGGGGTTGGGATTGGTGTAGAGCATTTCGCCCGACGTGAAATCTTCACCGGCCTGGGTGCCGAGGGCGGCGAGGTAGGCGTGCAGCCCGCCGCTGGCGACGAGGAGTGGGATACCCCACGCCAGGCCGCCGGCCACAAACGTCGTCGTCGCTCCGATCAGCGCGCCGGCAAAGCCGCGGCCGATGCGATCGAACAGCACCAGGACCAGCAGCGGCAGGGTGAACCACATCGTCTGCGATCGCACGCCGATGCTGATCCCCGCCAGGAAGGCCCCCAGCACGATCATCCGGCCGGACGCCGACATCGCCGCGGACGTCAGTCGGCGATCGCCATCCGCGGTCGGCCGCTGGCGCCACCAGGCGAACAACAGGCACGCCTGCGCTGCCGTCGCCATCGCAAACCCAGGCAGATCGCTCATCGGCCGCACCGCCAGGTACCAGAACAAGGGGCACGACGCCGTGATCGCGGTAGCGGCCATGGCCGGAATGTCGAGCGCATGCCATGGCGCGCGGGTGAGGTCGCGATCACCGTCACCTAAACAGCCGAACACGCCGTAGAGGCACACGATCGCGACGAGCGCTGCCAGCAGCGACAATACGGCGAGGGCCTTCGCTTCGATCAGCGCCGGAGGCGCGTCCACGCCGGTGCCGGCAATGGCAGTGGCGACCTTGCCGAGCGCGATGTAGACGGGATACCCGGGAGGGTGCGGGCGATGCGTGGCGACGTCGAAGTCGCGCACGCCCAACGCGAAATTGACCGAGTCGATGTCTTCGAGCGACGTGGCGAGAAACGGCACGTGCGCCAGCGCGAAGATCAGCGCGAGCGCGGCCAGCGCCCTCTGGACCGTCACGAAACCGGGCGCAGGCGGAGCGCCTCGTTCAGACTCCCCAACCGGTAGCCTTGTAAATCGAGGCTGACGTACTGATATCCGAGCGCCTTGAGCGACTCGACCAGCCGCGCGTTCACGTCCGGATCGAGCGCACGCGGCATTTCGGCCCTGGCGATTTCGAGGCGCGCGGTGGTGTCGTGATGACGAACGCGGAAGATGCGGAAGCCCAGCTCGCGCAGCACGGCTTCGGCGCGCTCGATCTGCCGCAGCCGCTCGTCGGTCACTTCATGTCCGTAGGGAATGCGCGACGACAGGCACGCTGACGCGGGCTCATCCCAGCTGGCGAGCCCCGCCGCACGGGCCAGCTCGCGGATCTCGTCCTTGTTCAATTCCGCTTCATCGAGCGGACTCCGCACGCCATGTTCGCGTGCCGCCTGCCGGCCGGGCCGATAGTCGCCGCGATCGTCGGCATTGTTGCCGTCGACGATCACCGCGATGCCGCGCTCGCGCGCCAGCGCCGCGAGCCGCCCATACAACTCGTCCTTGCAGTAATAGCAGCGGTTCGCGGGGTTGGCGCGATATTCAGGCCGCTCGAGCTCCGCGGTGTGAATCACCTCGTGGGCGAACCCGAAGTCGCGGGCGATCGACAGCGCCAGCTGGCGGTGCGTGTCCGGGTAACTGGGGCTGTCGGCAGTGACGGCGAGGGCACGCTTGCCGAGCGCCCCGGCGGCGGCGACGGCGAGGTACGCGCTGTCGACACCGCCGCTGAACGCAACCAGGACGGATTGATAACCGGAGAGAATCTCGCGAAGACGGCCGGCCTTGGCGGCCAGTGCGTCACTCGTCTTCGTCGATGCGGTCGTCGTCGTCCTCGTCATCGACGTCTTCGTCGTCCTCTTCCCCTTCTTCTTCTTCTTCGCCCTCTTCCTCGTCCTCGTCATCGAGGTCGTCGTCGGCGATTTCAAATTCGAGGGGGGAATCGTTGGCCACGCGCAGGAGGGAACCGCATTCCGAGCAGGTCAGCTCGTCGCCGATGTCGACGTCGAACTCGTCAACGTCAATGGGCGAATCGCACTCGGGACAAATCGCGGACATAAAAAAGCGGCTCCTTAACGCAGCGAACGGTGGTCCAAATTATAACGAGAACCTGATACAGTCTGCAACGAAGCGAACGCGCGTGACGTTCGCGCTATGACGTCTTCATCCTCTGCGCGCAAGACCGTTCTGGTGGCGGCCGATACGCCGTTCGTGCGTGATCGGTTCCAATCCGCTCTCGACGCGGCGGGGCACCGCGCCATGATCGTCAAGAGCGTAGCGCAATTGTTCGCGCACGTGCGAGCGGATCTTGCCGAGCTCGATTTGATCGTGCTCGATTTGCGCATGCCGCACGCCTCTGGCGCTGAGCTGGTGCGCCGGATTCGCAAGCTCGATGAAGGGCATCTCCCTATCCTCGTCTTCAGCGGCACCGTGTCGAGCGTCGACGAGGTCCGCGAGCTGGCGGCGCTCGGCGTGGCCGGCTACCTCAATGAATATAGCGCCGTCGAACACATTCTTCCGTCAATCGCGCCCCACTTGTTCCCCGATACCTACAACCGCCGCGACAGCCCGCGGGTGGTGCTCGGCATGGCGGTGTCCTACCGGATTGGCAAGCAAATCACCGCCGCATTGTCGCTGAACCTGAGTCGGAGCGGCATCGCGATTCGCACCAACGTGCCGCCGCCGCGGGACACGGTGCTGAACATGAAGTTCGCGCTGCCCGGCTCGAAGAAGGAGATGCAGACGGAAGGCATCGTCTGCTGGAGCGTGCCGAAGTCGGGCATGGGCATCCGCTTTACCGAGGTCAAGCCCGCGGACCAGTCGGCGATCGACACCTTCGTCGATGCGCATTTCTTCAGGTCGGTAAAGGGTACGTAGGGGCTACGCGAGACTCTGTTCTACGCGTACTTCCGCAGGCGAACGGCGTTGGCCACCACGAGGGCCGACGCGCCGGTGTCGGCGAGCACCGCCATCCACAATGTCGCGACGCCGGCCACCGCGAGGATCACGAACGCGGCCTTCAGCCCGATCGACAGCGCCACATTGGCGCGGATGTTCGCGACCGTGGCGCGGCTCAGGCGAATCGTGTAGGGCACCTTCGGCAGCTCGTCGGTCATCAACGCGATGTCGGCGGTTTCGAGTGCGGCGTCGCTGCCCATCGCGCCCATCACGATGCCGACGTCGGCCGCGGCGAGCGCCGGCGCGTCGTTCACGCCGTCGCCAACCATCGCGATGGCGCCGTGCGCCACCCGCAGTTCCTCGACCGCCGTCACCTTGTCTTGCGGCAGTTGCGCCGAGCGCACGTCATCGACGCCAAGCTCGGAGCCGGTGGCTTGCGCAGCGGCGTCAAAATCGCCGGTCAGCATCGCCACGCGGGAGACCCCTTGTGCGCGAAGGTCCGACACCACGCGAGCCGCGTCGTGCTTCGGCCGATCGGTCACGCCCAGCACACCGATCGCGCGATCACCGCGCCACACGATCACCGGCGACATGCCGCGCGACGCCACCCCCTGGGCCATCGCGGCCACATCGGCCGTCAACTGGTTGCGCGACGCGAACAGGCGCGGAGTTCCGCACACAATCCTGACCGAGTCCACGGCGCCCTCGACGCCGAGGCCGGGCAGCGCGCGCACCTCGTCCGGTGTGCGCAGCGTCACGCCGCGCCGCCGCGCCTCGGCGAGGATCGCCGCGGCAATCGGGTGCTCGGACTGTGACTCGACGGACGCCGCAGCGGCGATCACCTCGTCTTCGCCGACCCCCGGGACCGGGCGGACGGTGTCGAGCGTCAGCGAGCCGGTCGTGACCGTGCCGGTCTTGTCGAAGGCAACTACGCGCACCGTGGCGAGGCGTTCGAGATGGATGCCACCCTTCACGAGCACGCCCTGGCGTGCCGCGC
>JALDXK010000061.1:0-16102 GCA_032155105.1 Acidobacteriota bacterium | reverse complement strand
GTGCGTCGAGGTGGGATTGGCCGTGGTGAAATCCGCGGCCGGCGCCTGGTTCGGAGTATCGGTGTAGGTGTAGAACTTCCCGAAGCCGGGCGTGCCCGACTGTCCGAATTGCGGATGCAGCGTAAAACTCTGGAAGCCGCGCTCGCGCCCTTGTGACTGCACACCAACGCCCCACTTCGGATCGTTGATGTCCACATAGAGGCGCACCGTCGCGCCGTCGTAGCTGACGGTGTACAACGGTCCGCGCATGTCGTTGACGAACAACCGGCGCGACGCCGGCTCGTCCTCGAGCTTCATCATGCGCGCCGGAATGCCGTCGAGGTCCGGCAACGTCGCAAACTCACGCAGGTTGACGCGGACGATCCCGTCCCGCTCGGGAATGGGCGTGGGGAACGGATCGTTGCTCTGGCCCGGAGGCAAGGGCGCCGGCGGTGATTTTTGCGGCGGAGCTTGTTGCGCCGCGGCAGAGGCGGCGACGAGCAGCACGGCAACCACAGTCGAGATGTGCACGATGCGCATACGCCTTTAGCCTACTTCGTTCGTTCTTTCTTGTCGCGGAACGCATGCCACTGCTTGCGCATCCGCTTGTCCTGTTCCGGCGTGAAGTGATCCATGCACACGTCGTCGACGTAATCCATGAAGTTCGTGATCGGATCATCGCCGGAGAACGGCGATCCGACACAGCTGTCGCGCTGCGCGCAGAAGAACTGCGGCTCGGCTTCCACCGGCGTGTCCTTGACCTTGTCGCCGGGGTGCGTGCAGGCGCCGCCCGCGAAGGTGTGGTCGAGGCCGAGCCAGTGGCCGACTTCGTGTGTGCCAGTGTCGCCCTGGTCGTAGGTCAGGACGCCATCAGGCTCCTCTTCAGCGGCGCCGGCGAGCCCGGTGCCTGGCAGCGTTGCCCACCACAACACCACACCGTCGTAGCGCGGCTGGACCTTGTAGAAGAGCGGCAGCGTCGCCCACCCGAGGAACACGTCGCCATTGGTGGTGTAGATGTTCAGCGTTTCGGGCCCGCCGCGGCGGAGCGTGTTCTTCATCTGGACTTCGTCGGCCGATCCAGCAGCGGCGAAATACCACGCGTTGTTCTTCACCACTTGCACGCCCTTCACGTCGAAGGCGAAATTGCTGCCCGCAAACGCGGTGTTCAACACCTGCATCTGCGCCGGCACGAGTGCGCTGACGTTCCCGGTGCCCTGGGTGGTGGTGACAATGTGCCAATACACGGGAACGATGACGAGGCCGCCGCCGTCGCCCTTCACGGCACGCAGCTGCTGTTCGAGCGTCGCCAGCTGATCGGCAGGCGTATCTTTGACCGCGCAACGGTCGAGACGCGTCAGCGGATTGAGGCTGGCCGATCGCGCGGCCGGCTTCTGCTCTTCACGCGCGCGCGCCGCAACCGCGTCCGTGAACGACGCGGCCGTGCCGGCAATCAGCACTGCGAACGTCACCGCATGGAAACACATTCGAATGCGCATCTGGAAAACTCCGTCATGGTTCAGGTGGTCGTGAATTAAAGGAGAGCCGAAGGCCACGTGTCGGCAACGGCGTGAGGATATTAGTCGAAATTGCCCCGCGAAGCACTCCCCGGCGGGGGACGAATGGGGGGACTAGAGCAACAGTTTTCGGCGCACCAGATCCACGATCTCCGGGAACTGGCGCGCGTCGACGAAGTGTCCGCGATCGGTGAACTCGAAATAGCTGCAGCGCAGTTGTGCGGCCACGTACCTCGGTTCCGCGATCGGAATGTGCGGATCGTCGGTGGAGTTGTAGATCGCGATCCACTGCTGGTGATCGCGAATGCGCTGCCACTGCCAGGCCGTGTCGTAGTAACCGCTCGCCGCCTCGAAGCTGTCGCCGAGGTCGGAGTGACACACGCCCACCAGGATCGATGCCAGTAACCGATGCGTCTCTGCATACCGCATCGCCGCGACGGCGCCCGACGAGTGACCGATCAGGATCGTGTGCTCGTCGGCGCCGAGCGACTCGAGGTGCGGCAACCAGACCCGCGCCCGCGCCTTGACGTTGTCGGGGAACGTCTGGTTGACGACGTCGAGACCAAGCGCGATCAGCTCACGTTCCAGCCACGGCAGCCAGATGTCTCCGGCCGTGCAGCCGCCGTTGCCGTGAATCAGGATCGCCTTGGTCACCGACGTGCGTTATTGTAGCGGCCTCTTCGATCCACCTTCGCCACGGCTACGGTGGACAGGTCCGCCGCTTCGAATCAGGGGATGAACCTGATCAGCGCCGCCTCGAAGTTTCCGCCGTACGTCGTCGAACCATTCGGCGTCGCCGCGCCGTCTGCCGGGCTGGTGACTGTACCGACTACGTCGACCAACGCTCCGAGATCCTCGATCAAGTCGCCCTTTGCGCCCGACACTTTTTTCGGTGCGGACTGGAACGTGTACGGCGGCGGCTCCGTCGTCTGCGCGCCGAGTATCACGGTGCCGTCCGCGGCTACCGCCACGCCGCGCCCCTCCTCGAAGCCGGGACCTCCCCACGTCGCTGCCATGCCGGCCTTGCCGTTCGCCAGCACGCTCACGACAAACGCCTCCTGGAATGGGCCAATGCCGGTGATGGTGCCGGACATGTACATCGTTCCGTTCGGCCCGAACGCGACGCCCGCTCCTTCTCCGCCGTTCTTGCCTCCCCACGTGCGATCGAACACCAGGTTCCCGGCGGCATCGAGGTTGACGAGCAAAGGCGCGATGCCGATCACGCCGCCGCCACCAGCCGCTTGAAGGGCTCCGACAATCGCGATCGACCCGCTGTTAGGCGCCGCGGCCATGCCGCCCCGCGCGTCTACGAACTCTCCTGCCTGGTAACGCCGGGCCCACTGCAAGTCACCTTCTGACGAGATTTTCACAGTCACGAGGTCGAATTGCGAGAAGCCGCTGCCGGGACGCTCAGACGCCCCTGCCGCGTACACGCTCCCATCGGAAGCGACGGTCAGCGTTTCGCCAATCACGTTGTCAAAGACCTTCTGCCACACCAGGTTCCCACCGCTGTCGAATTTCACGGCGAACATCGCGCCATTATCGAAGCTTGTGGTCCGCCCGCCGATGTACACGGAGCCGTCCTGCGCCACCGCAACCGCGTCGCCACTCTCCTGCGCCGGGCCGCCCCATGTCCGCTCCCATAGCAGCGTTCCTGCCTCGCTGAATTTCAACAGGACCGCATCACCGTCGTTCAACGCCGACGCGATCCCGGTCACATAGACGGAGCCGTCCGGCGCAATGGCCACCTCAGTTGCGCCGTGCCCTGTCCGCCCGTTCCAGATCCGTTGCCAGTCGAGCGCTCCGGTGGCGTCGAATCGCAACAGAAAGATCCTCGGCTCGGGAGTGCCGAATTGATCGACGGCGAAGCTGTCGCTCGTGCCGGTGAAGTACGAGCCGCCGTCAGGAGCGACGGCAACGCCGCCCGCGAACTCAGCGCCGAAGGAGCCCCACGTGGTCTCCGATTGAAGCGTTTGACCGTGCGCGGTGCTCGCGGCAAGGACGAGCAGGCCGACGATCGCCGATGAGATAGTGCGCCTCATTTTTCCTCCTGTGCTGCTCTGGGGGCTTCTTGGCCGGCGTGTCGCTGCAAAGGCGGCACCAATACGCGTGTGCCGCCGCAACGTTCGTGAAGTGCGTGACGATCGGCACAGCTCATCGTCTGTGCAATCTGATCTGTAGCTTACGAAGGGGGTATCGATTTTCGCGGTTCGGCGTGTTTGTGACGACCGCGTGTTGCGCGAAGTTCGGAAATCCTCCCGAAATTCGTCACTCACCCTTCGGGTCGCGGGTGGAACGCGTTGTGCCACGCTACGGAGATTTGCGTCCGCTGCGCCGGCGGCTTCAAGGATGGGATGTGCACATGCGACTCCGTGATGAACTTCGCCGACGCTATCCGTCCATCAGGACAGTCGGTTCATTCCTGCTGGGGATTTTGCTGATTGCGGGGTTCGGCATTTCGAGCCTCGGACCTGCGATTCTTTTCGCTCAATCGCCGAGCGTTGCCTCGCTCACGTTGAGCCCGTCGACCATCGCGGGCGGCAGTGGCAGCTCGGCCACCGGTACGATCACCTTGAGCGCGCCGGCGCCGGCCGGCGGCGCGGTCGTCACGTTAGCAAGCTCGAACATCGAGTTGGCGGCGATGATGCCGAGCGTGACGGTTCCACAAGGCGCCACCACCGCGAACTTCACCGTCGCCACCAACGCGCGCTACCGCGCCTACAGCAACCTCTCCTTCACGGCCGGTATCTCCGCGACGCTCGGCACCACGCGGAGCGCGACCTTGATCGTGACCGCGCAACCACGGCCGCCGGATTTTACGAGTGGGTCAACCGCCGGCGCCAACACGCAATGGGAAGGATTGCTGTGCGGCGGCATGGCGCCGATCGGTGGCTTCACCGAGATTCTTTACTCGTGTTCAGGGGCGGACGCCACGGGGTTCGGCACGTGCACCTTCCAGCAGGAGTGCACACTGGGCTGCCGGCGCGTGCCGCCAAGCGGAGGGGCCCCGTTCAGGTTCAATGACTTCTGCGCCACCACCGGCCCGAACCCAATGGAAATCAGCGACAACTACTTTGTGAGCGGCGATCACGTGCCGGCCCTGGTCCGCACCGAGGCGCCGGTGACCAGGCCGACCACGGGTGTGCCTAGCGTCACCTCCCTCGGTGTCAACGCGCGTCATTTCTCGCCTGACGACATCGGCGGCCTGCACTTCCCGGTGAACGCGGGCGCGACGACCATGCCTTTCGACGTCGCCACGTCGTACGTGCCGCAGATCGAGTTCGTCCATGTCGGCGGTTTCTGGTACGACGACGACATTCCTCCGTTCCTGATCACGAGCGGACGCGGCGGACATCGGTGGGCGGTGATGATCCCGCCGGCTCCGCCGCCGGCGGAGCCGATACCGACACCGGTCCAGTTCAAGATCGTCGGCCTCGATCCCGTTACCGGTGGCGACTCCTCGCTTGGGCAGGTGCATACCAGCGGCATCCCGTATGGCAGTGGCCCGACCATTTCGTTCACGAGCAGCCACCCATCGATCGTGCCGCCGCCGGCGAGCGTGACGATGCCCGAGGGCAACCTGCTCGGATTCGATGTGCACATCGAGACCATCGCACCCGACACCGACACCAACGTCACGATTACGGCGACGGATGGCCGCTACAGCTTTAGTGATGTCCTGACAGTACGCAAGCCGCCGCCGCCGCCGCTGCTCGCTGGAGTGTCGATTAATCCCGGCAGCGTGGCGGGCGGCACGTCGGCAGTCGGCACGGTGCACTTGAGCGCTCCGCAAAGCTCGTCGACGGTGGTGCAGGTGGCGATCCTCGATACCGCACCGGCGTCGCTGCCGTCCAATACCCCGCCGTGCCCGCCCTCGTCGCGGTGCCACAACGTCACCGTGGCTGCCGGTCAGACGGACGCCGCTTTCACGATCAACACCCAAACGGTCACGTCGCAGTACAACCTGAACATCTTTGCGCACCTCCCGCAGATTGAAGGCAACACGGGGAAGAGCGCGCTCTTGCTGATCACGCCCGGCGCAGGGCCGCTCTCGCTCAGGTTCGTGACCGTAACGCCTGATGCCATCACCGGCGGGAACAACGCGACGGGAACGGTGACGCTGAGCGGCGCGGCCCCGTCGGGTGGAGCAGTCGTGACGCTGACGAAAGGGTTCGCCGACGGAAGCCCAGGCAACCCTCCGATCACGATACCGGCCAGCGTCACGGTGCCCGCAGGTCAGGTCACGGCCTCCTTCCCAGTCAGCACCAGCAATGTGACCGAAACAGCCACCGTGACCGTTCGCGGCGCGTTCAATGGCTCAACGGCCCTTCAACACATCGTGCTGTGGCCGCTGCTGTCGGGAGTGCAGTTTGAGGGCACCGTCGCCGGAGGCCAGCCGGCCACCGGCACCGTGTTCCTGAACGGCGGGGCACCCAGCGGCGGAGTCGTCGTCTCGCTGACCAGCCTCAATACGTCGCTCGTGACCGTTCCGGCCAGTGTCACGGTCGCTGCCGGTCAGACCAGTGTCAACTTCACGGCGAACACGTTTCCGGTCAGCCAGTTCACGTTTGCGGGGATCAGGGCCACGGCCGCTGGTAGGACGGTCGACTCGGGCCTGTTCCTTTCCGTCTCGTTGGCTCCGACGTCGGTAACATTCACGCCAAGCACCATCGTCGGGCCGGGCACGGTCACTGGACGAGTCACGCTGGCGTCGGCGTCGCCCGGCAATTCGAACGTGGATCTGGTGAGCAGCAATACGGTGTTTGCCACCGTGCCCTTCAGCGTGATCGTTCCGCAGGGCCAAACCAGCGCTACTTTTCCGGTGAACGTGTCGCAAGTCACCGCGACGACCACGGTGCAGATCTCCGCGACCTTCGAGAACGTCACGAGGAGCGGAACGCTGACGATCAATCCGCCCGGAGGTGGCGGCGGACCAACGCTCTCCGCGGTCTCGCTGAATCCAACCAGCGTGGTGGGCGGCAATTCCTCGACAGGCACCGTGACGCTGAGCGCCGCGGCGCCGAGTGGCGGCGCCGTGGTGTCGCTGTCTGAGAACTCGACCGCGACGAGCGCTCCGGCAAGCGTCACGGTGTCTGCCGGCGCCACGAGCGCGAACTTCACGGTCACGACCACGTCGGTGACGACCGCGGCAACGTCCACGATCTCGGCCGTGTTCGGCGGCGTCACGCGGACGGCACCGCTAACGGTGAATCCTGCAGCGGCGCCGGCCCCTTCGGCGCCGACGCTGGCCTCTCCGGCCCACCAGGCGACCAACGTTCCGCAACCGGTGATCCTCGACTGGAACAACGTGACCAACGCCACGGAGTACGAAGTCCAGGTCGATAACACCTCGACGATCGCGGCGCCATTCGTGGCGAACCTGACGGTCACGGGTTCGCAGGCGACGCTCGCCTCTGGCCTGCCCGCGCAGAACCATTGGTGGCGCGTCCGCGCGCGCAATGCGGCGGGTGTGTTCGGGCCGTTCTCATCAACCCGGCGCTTCAGGCCGCAGGCCGCCACTGGGCCCGCGACGTTGTCGGCGGTCTCGGTCAGCCCATCGAGCGTAACGGGAGGCGCGGGATCGACCGGCACGGTCACCTTAACGTCGGGCGCGCCAGCGGGTGGTGCGATGGTGTTGCTGTCGAGCAACAACAGCGCGGCCGCCGTTCCCGCGAGCGTCACCGTCGCCGCCGGCGCGACGAGTGCGACGTTCTCCGCCACCACGGTCGCCGTCGGTGCCGCCACGCCAGTGACGATCTCGGCGGTCTACAGCGGCGTTACGCGCGCCACAACACTGACCGTGAACCCGCCCGGGCCGGCCGCGACGTTGTCGGCGGTCTCGGTGAGCCCGTCGAGTGTCACCGGAGGAACGGGATCGACGGGCACTGTGACGCTGACGTCGGGCGCGCCGGCTGGTGGCGCCACCGTGTCGCTGACGAGCAGCAACACAGCGGCGGCGACCGTACCGTCGAGCGTCCTGGTTGCAGCCGGCGCCACGACGGCGACCTTTGCAGCGACGACGTCGGCCGTGGGGTCGAGCACGGCCGTGACGATCACGGTGGCGTATGCCGGCGTCACTCGAACGACAACACTGACGGTGAATCCGCCCGGGCAGGCCGCGACGTTGACGGTGACCGCAACCGGGCGCAGCGGTGAGCGCGTGACGTCCACACCGGCGGGGATCAACGTGAATGTCGGCACCACCGGATTTGCGCCGTTCAATGCCGGCACGTCGATCACGCTGCGCGTGACCGACAACCGCGACGCGATCTGGTCGGGTGCGTGCTCGAGCGGCGGCAACAAGACCAAGACGTGCACGTTCACGTTGAACGGCAACGCCACGGTCAATGCGAACGTGCAGTGATGCCACAGCAGGTGGCGAGGGCCAGGAGAGCAGATGAGGCAGAGACGTTTCGTGCGAGTGGCCTCGCTTTCATCGTTGCGGCCGTAGCGATCGCGGGATCGATGTTGACGTATGCGCAGCCGGCGTCGCGAGCAGCGCCCAGTCCGCCGTCGGCGGTTGATTGGGAGCAGATTCGACTCGTCGGGGAACGATTGGGTGTGCCGCGGACGGTCGTCTTCGGCGCCCCACCGGCGCGCTCGGTGGGCGTCGCCGACGTCGATGGCGACGGCGATGCCGACATCGCGGTTGCCGCAGCCTCGGGCGACATCACAGTGCTCCTCGGCGACTCGTCTTGGCCATTCAGGACCACGCTCGGCGCCACCCGCGCTGACTGGCCTCGACTAGACGCGGAGGCCGACGTCAACGGCGTCGCCTATCGCATGCAGTCGAGCCCGACTTCGTCGACCACGACCATCGGGTATCGAACGTCCGCTGCACCGATCGCTGCAGGCGGTGCGAGCAGCAGTGAGTTCGGCCTCGTTGCCGACCTCGATGGCGATGGCACCGTCGACGTGGTCGCGGCCTCCGCGGCGTCGGCTGCACTGCTCGTGCGGAGAGGAGCGGCCGGCGTAGCCAGCACGGTGACACTCAGTGCTCCGCCGATCGCGATCGCGAGCGGTGATTTCGACGGCGACGACCTTACGGACCTCGCACTCGCGGATCGCTTCTCGTCGATCACGCTGCTGTTCGGAGCCGACGGTTTCGCCAAGGCTCGGACGATTGCGGTTGGAATCGCGCCGGAACCCCATGGACTTGCGGTCAGCGACATCAACGGCGACGGCACCGCCGACGTCGTGGTCGTCAGCGAGTCTGATGTCAGCGTCCTGATCGGCGACGGGCAGGGAGGGCTGCTTCCGTACGCCACGGCGACGGTCGAAGGTCCGTCTCCAGTAGAGCGAGTCAAGACCGCTGCCAGCGCCAGCGATGCCGACGACTACGAGGGCGTCGCCTCACTCACGCTCAACCCTTCGACCATTGCCGGCGGCAGTGGCGGCATCTCGATCGGCACCATCACTCTCAATGCCCCCGCGCCGGCCGGAGGCGTGGTCGTCAACGTGACGAGCTCGAATCTCGATCTCGCCGCATCGGTGCCAAGCGTCACGGTGCCTGAAGGCGCAACCACCGCGACCTTTGCGATCGGCACGAATCGGAACTATCGCCGCTACAGCGGTCTTGCCTTCAACGTGACGATCACGGCCACGCACGATACGACCACTCAGAGTGCGATCCTTTCTGTGACCGCGCAGCCGCAGCCGGGCCCGCTGAGCAGCTTCGATGTCCAGAACGAGGGTCCGATGTGCTTCGGGGTCGGCGTTCGACAATCGCAATCCGGGATTGAGCTGGAATTCGGCTCCGCGGGACACCTCTTCGACTGTGTGCCGCCCGACAACCCGGTTGGCCAGGACGGCACCTGCACGTTCAGGCAGGAATGCTCCTTCGGCTGCGAGCTTCGCCCACCGGTCAATGGATCCCAATTCAATGATGTCTGCGCGTCGACCGGTCCATTCCCAGTGGCCGTCAACCCGCGACTCGTCGTTGGCGGCAATCCGTCCGTAGCGAATCTCGCGCTGAGCGCTGCAGCGCCGGCGAACTCCTCGGGCCGTCTCTCGTCTGCTACCGTGCTCGCCAATACCATCCCGAGCATCCGCTTCTCGATTCCCACCGGTAACACCACCGGCTCGGCCGACATGCTGACCGCGCGCGTGGCGTCACCGCTCTTCGCACCCATTGACGGCGACTACTTCACGCCGCGCCCGGATGGTTCTCGCGGCGGACGGATCGCGCTTGGATGGCTCGCCTTGCTACCAGGGGCAGCGCCGCCTTTCCGGTTGACATCGTTGGAGTTCGATCCTCCTACGCTCACATCCGTGGCCGGAGGAGCCACGCTCTTCGCCATCGCTCAGCTGAATCAAGTTGCGCCGGCGCCGGGCCTGGGCACGGCAACGATGACCGTATCGAGCAGCGATCCATCCGCGGCGTCGATCCCGCAGCCGACGCTCACCGTCACCGAGGGCAGCAGCAGTACCGGCATCGGCATTCAGACGCACGCCGTCTCGAGTGACAGGGTCGTCACGATCTCCGCCGTCGTTGGCGACACGACGCTGACGAGAGAACTGACAGTCAGGGCCACGCCCACCGCGACGCGGGCGAAATCCTTCTTTCTCGATCCGCTGATCGTGACCGGAGGGGCGACGTCTACCGGAACCGTGGTGCTCGACGGCGCTGCACCGGCGGGCGGCGCGCAGGTGACCCTCACGAGCTCCAACACTGCTGTCGCCGCCATGCCGGCCACGATCACCGTGGCTGCCGGGTCGGACCGCGTCACTTTCAGTGTGCAGACGTTCGCCGTCTCCGCAAACACGAACGTGAACCTGACCGCGAGGCTCGGAAATGGCTCCGCGTTCACCTCGCTGATCGTGACGGCGCCACCAGGAGCCGCCTTGACGGCGGTCGCGGTGAGCCCGTCGAGTGTGACCGGCGGCACCTCCTCACAAGGAACGGTCACCTTGAGTGGCGCGGCGCCGAGCGGCGGCGCCGTCGTCTCGCTGTCCGAGAACTCGACTGCGACGAGCGTGCCTGCGAGCGTGACCGTTCCGGCTGGCGCGACGAGCGCGAACTTCACGGTCTCGACCACCTCGGTCACCACCGCAACCACGTCGACGATCACTGCAGTCTTCGGAGGTGTCACGCGAACCGCGCCGTTGACGGTGAATCCGGCGTCGACGCCGGCGCCTTCCGCGCCCACGCTGACCTCGCCGGCCAACCAGGCAATCAACGTACCCCAACCGGTGCTCCTCGACTGGAACAACGTCACCAACGCCGCGGAGTACGAGGTTCAGGTCGACAACTCGTCGACGATCGCAGCGCCATTCGTGACGAATCCAACGGTGACGGTGTCGCAGGCGACGCTTGCGGCCGGCCTGCCCGCGCAGAACCTGTGGTGGCGTGTGCGCGCCCGAAATGCAGCGGGTGTCTTCGGGCCGTTCTCCTCGACACGGCGCTTTAGACCGCAGGCCGCCACCGGGCCCGCCACGTTGTCGGCGGTTTCGGTGAGTCCCTCGAGCGTGACTGGCGGAACCGGATCGACCGGCACCGTGACGTTGAGCGCTGGCGCCCCATCAGGAGGTGCGGTGGTGTCGCTGACGAGCAGCAACACGACGGCTGCCAACGTGCCGGCCAGCGTCACGGTCGCGGCCGGCGCCACCACGACGACGTTCGCCGCGACAACGTCGTCCGTGACGTCGAGCACCGCGGTGACGATCACCGCAAGTTATGCGGGCGTCACTCGCACCACGACGCTTACCGTAAATCCGCCCGGACAAGCCGCCACCTTGACGGTGACGGCGACGGGCCGCAGCGGTGAGCGCGTGACGTCGACGCCGACGGGGATCAACGTGAACGTCGGCACCACGGGCTCAGCGCCGTTCAACGTCGGCACGTCGATCACGCTGCGCGTGACCAACAACCGCGACGCAATCTGGTCGGGTGCGTGTTCGAGCGGCGGCAACAGGGCAAGGACCTGCACGTTTACGTTGAACGGCAACGCATCGGTGAACGCCAACGTGCGGTAAGGAGAAGCGAGAAACGTTCCCCAGAGAGGCAGGAGGAGCAAATGGTAAATCGGAAGCGTTTCGTGCGAATGGTCGCCGGCCTGGCCGCGGCCGCCGCTGTGGTCGCTCATGATTCGCGCGAGTATGCCGCCGCGCCGCGCGAGAGCGGTGCGCACCAACGTGCCTTGACCGGGCTCGGCAGCCTCCCGCCGGCCTTCATCGAGAACCGCGGGCAGGCTGATGCCCGAATTCGCTATTACGCCGCGGGAGCGCGTTACACCTTTCAGCTGACTCGTGATGCCGCGCTGCTCACGTTCCTCGAGGATCCGGCCACTGGCGCCGGCCGTGGCGTGGTACTTGCGATGCGTTTCGCCGGCGCGAACCCGCGCGTCCGCCTCGAAGCGGGCTCGCCGGTGCCAGGCGAGGTCAACTACTTGCGCGGAAGCGATCCCTCTGGTTGGCAGACCCGGTTGCCTCGCCATGCCGAGGTGGTCTACCGCGATCTCTGGCCACGCATCGATCTGGTGATGCGTGGCGAGCCCGGCGCCTTGAAGTACGAGTTCAGGATCCGCCCGGGCGGCCGTCTCTCAGACATCCGCATCGACTACGACGGCGCCGAGGGCGTGTCGATCGACGCCGACGGTGCGCTGCAGATCGGCACGGCGATGGGCCTGCTGCGCGATGCACCACCGATCGCGTGGCAGGTGCACGGCGGGACCCGCGTGCCGGTGGACAGCCGCTATGTGCTGAACCGCGGCGGCGATGGCTACACATTTGCGGTCGGCGCCAATTACTCGACCGATCGCGAGCTCGTAATTGATCCCGGTCTCGAGTACTCGACGTTCCTCGGCGGCTCGAGTCACGACTTCGGCGACGGCATCGCCGTCGATGGCGCCGGCAACGCCTACATCGTCGGCACCACCCAGTCGACCGACTTTCCCACGCGCACCGGCTCGTTCGATCGCACGTTCAACGGCGGCATCCTCGACGTGTTCGTGACGAAGCTCAATCCGACCGGCACGGCGCTCGTCTACTCGACCTACCTTGGCGGCACGCCAGCGGGGGTGCCGGCGGGTGGTTCGGATCCGTTCGAGTTCGGGCGTGCCATTGCGGTCGACGCGGCCGGCAACGCCTACGTCGCCGGTCAGACCACGTCCGCGAACTTCCCGACGACGTCAGGGGCGTTCGACCGCTCGCTCAACATCGGCACGTTCGACGCCACCGACGCCTTCGTCACGAAGTTGAACGCCGCCGGATCGGGCCTGGTGTACTCCACCTTCATCGGCGGCACTGACATCGACGACGCGCTGGCGATCGCGGTGGATGGTTTGGGTCAGGCGCACGTCGGCGGGCAGACCGGATCGACGAACTTTCCCACCACCGCCGGCGCCTTCGATCGCACGGAGAACGGCGCCTTCGATGCGTTCGTCGTCAAGTTGAATGCCGCGGGATCCGCGCTTCTCTACTCCACCTTCATCGGCGGCACAGAGGTCGAGTACGTCGCGGACATTGCCATCGCCGGCGACAGCGCCGTGATTACGGGCCCGACCAGGTCGCCGAACTTCCCCACCACGGCCGGCGCGTTCGACACGACGCTCAATGGAGAGTTCGATGGGTTCGTCGTCAAGCTGAATGCGTCTGGCTCCGCGCTGGTGTTCTCGACGTTCCTCGGCGGATCGGGATTCGACTCTGCCGAGGGTGTCGTCGCCGACGGCGCCGGCGACGTGTACGTCTCCGGTAGCGCCGGTTCGACCGACTTCCCAACCACACCCGGCGCGTTCGACACCACGCCGGATGGCAGTGATGCTTTCGTCACGAAACTGAACGCCTTCGGCTCGGGCCTGTTGTTTTCAACCATGGTCGGCGGTTCGAACGGCGAGGGCGCGACGGGTATCGGGCTCGACGCCTCCTTCAATGCCTGGATCACCGGCGGCACCAGCTCGACGGATTTTCCCGTCAGCCCGGACGCGTTCGACGCGTCGTTCAACGGTGTTTCAGATGCGTTCGTGACGGCGCTGAACGGCACCGGCACAGCGATCGTCTACTCGTCGCTCATCGGCGGGCCCGCGTCCGAGCACGGACGCGACATCGCCGTCGATGCGGCCGGAGCCGCCTACATCACCGGGCAAACCATCTCTGTGGACTTCCCCACGACGCAGGGCGCCTTGGACATCGTCTTCAGCGGCGACCCGGGGCTCTTCTGGGCCGATGGTTTCGTGGCCAAGTTCGGCAACGGCCCGACGCCGCCGGTGAACGGGCCTGGCGTGCCGGGCGCACCTCCGCTCAATGTTCCGCTCAACGGCGAAACGCGTCCGCAGCCGGTCACATTCGTCTGGAACTTCACGACCAATGCCGCAACGTTCCAGCTCCAGGTCGACGATTCGAGTACGTTCACTCCGCCACTGGTGCACGATCAGTCGAACATCACCGACGTGCGAATGGCCGTGAGCGGATTCACGCCGGGCGTTCAGCATTTCTGGCGGGTCCGCGGGTTCAACTCCGCCGGCGTGGCCGGCCCGTTTTCCGTCGTGCGCAGCTTCACGCCCGAGGAGCCTCCACCCGCGGCAGTGTTGGGAAGTCTCGACACCAATCCGGCATCGGTGGTCGGCGGCGCCCAATCGTTTGGCACGGCAGTCCTGAGCACGCCGGCGCCGCAGGGCGGCGCGGTGATCTCACTGTCGAGCAGTCACCCGTCAGTGGCGAGTGTCCCCGCGACCACGACGGCGCCATCTAATTCCTTCGTGGCGTTGTTCACGATCAACACCTTCGCGGTGACCACGAGTACGACGGTGACGATCACTGGGCACTACAACGGCTCCACCCGTACGGACACGTTGACGGTGACACCGGGCGGCGGGGACCCGCCGCCACCTCCGCCACCCCCACCAACGCCGACGTTGCAGAGCGTCAACGTCAGTCCGTCGACCGTGACCGGCGGCTCGTCCTCCCAGGGCACGGTGTTCCTGTCTTCGGGTGCGCCGGCCGGCGGCGCGTCGGTCTCGCTCTCGAGCAGCCACGGCGCGGCCACGGTACCGGCGAGCGTTACCGTTGCGACCGGTGCGACGAGTGCCACGTTCACGGCCGCCACAACCACGGTCGGCGCCACGACGCCGGTGACGATCTCCGCGACCTATGGCAGCGATACGCGAACAACCACGCTCACCGTGAATCCTGCGACCCAGCCGCAGACCTCCACGTTGACGGTGACGGCCACCGGCCGGAGCGGACAGCGCGTGACGTCGACGCCGGCAGGCATCAACGTAGCCGTTGGCTCGACTGGATCGGCATCGTTCAACACCGGCACGTCGATCACATTGCGGGTGACGAACGGCCGCGACGCGATCTGGTCTGGGGCGTGTTCGAGCGGCGGCAACAAGAGGCGGACCTGCACCTTCACGTTGAACGGCAACGCAGCGGTGACGGCCAACGTGCGGTAACCATCAACCCGGGTGCATCCTGGAGGAATGACATGAAGCCAGACACCGTCTCGAGCGTCAGGCGTTTCGCGGTCCTCGTATTCGCAGCGATACTCGCGCCGGTGGCGGCATTTTCGCAATCACCGACGTTTGCCAGGACGGACTACCTGTTCCTCGGCGATCAACTCGCCGGCGATTTCAACGGCGACGGCAAGCTCGACCTCGCGGGCACCGGCGCCAAGACCGCGGTGATCATGCTCGGCAACGGCGACGGGACGTTTCAACCCAAGGTGGAATATCCCGTCGCCGACTGGACCCAGGCGATCGCGGCCGGCGATTTCAACCGCGACGGCGCACTCGATCTGATGGTCACCATCAACACGTTCGACATCGGACTGTCGCTGCTGCTCGGCCGCGGTGACGGCACGTTCCAACCTGCAGTCCATTTGCCGAACACCGCGCACTTCGACGCGCCGGCGATCGCTGCCGTCGACCTCGACAACAACGGCAATCTCGACGTCGTCCTTGGCCACTCGATCGCCTGTTACACCGCACCCTGCCTCCCTGGGCGGACCATCAGCGTGATGAAGGGGAACGGCGACGGCACGTTCCAGCCGCCCAGCCACATCGACGTCACCTCCGACACCTCGGAAATCGCCGTCGGCGATTTCAACCGTGACGGCATCACGGACCTCGGCCTCGCCAGCAGCAGTGCCCGCGTACACATTCTGCTTGGCGCCGGTGACGGCACGTTCACGCGGCAGACGCTGACGTTGGTGCCGTCGCCCAACATCGGCATGGACAACACCGACATCGACGTGGCGGATGTCAACGGCGACACCATCGACGACCTGGTGGCGGCGATGTCGCTCAACGGGAGCAAGACCGTGATCCTGATCGGCGTCGGCGATGGCACGTTCCAGCCGCCGCACTTCATCCAGGAACCTGACATCCGCATCCCGCAATATCAGGCCGTTGCGGACTACAACGGCGACGGCCGGCAGGATCTCGCGCTGTCGCTCGGCTTTGGCTTGAACGGACTCATGGAGATCCGTAACGGCAATGGCGATGGCACCTTCGGGCCGCTCGTGCTGTACCTGGTGCCGGGCCCATTGTCGAGCATCGGCGGGCAAAAGGTGATCGCGGCGGACTTCAACGCCGACGGTAAACAGGACCTGGCGCTGACCTGGGCCGGAGCGAGCAACGGCCTGGCGATGCTGAGAAACACGACCGGCACCA
>JALDXK010000060.1:0-16142 GCA_032155105.1 Acidobacteriota bacterium | reverse complement strand
GCTTCATGCCGTTCGCCGCCTTGGTGTCTGCGTCCGCCGCCTCATCGAGAAACCACGACCGGTCGAACCATTCCCGAAGGGCCTTCTGCACAGTGATCTTGTCCGGGCGTGTCGCCCCTATGAGGATCAAGAGTTCGCGAAGCTGCGCCCGCGCTCCAGGCGGCTGAGAGTGCAAAAAGGTCGCGAACACTGCCTGCTCGACTTCACGATGCTGCAAGTCTCCAAGCTCTTCCTGAATGCGCCTCGCTTTGTCCAACTCGCCAGTGAGGATAGAGCCCCATTCCTGCGGCTTGCCTTCGTGACTTTCGACGGTCGCAATTTGCGTTAACTCACGCGCAGCTTCGGAGATACCCGCTTCTCCGGGTTCGCTAAGAAATACATTGGGGCCGACAAGGGGCGACGTGTCCCATTTCTCTGCTTCGCGCAGCGCGAGCGCAAAGGTTCGCAGCACACCTCGCGTGCGCTGGAATCCTTGAAGTTGCGTCCATTTCGCATAGAGGACTTCCGTCAGGTCGGGATGGAAGGGGTAGCTCGCAAGGAAACGCTCTTCGCCGTCTTTCCTCGACTTCTTCGTTTCGTCGTCCAGCACTTCGATGCCGTTGAGGGCGTCGATTACAGGCTTCCGGAAGCCATCCTTGTCTTTCAGCGAATCCGGCGTGAAGAAACGCCTTCGAAGCACCTCGGCCACATCCTTCTTCCCGACCGGCTCGACACCTTCTTCACGCTCGCGCCGGAAGATCGCGTAGAGGTCGTCGATGATGTCGCGGCCGAGCGAGTCATTCTTGGCGACATCTGTCGCAAGCAGCGACGCGACGATGGCGCAGCGATCGACTTTGGTAGCAGCTTGCGTAAGCGCCTGAAAAAAGTTCTTCAGCCGCTCGCGCCATGCGGGGTCGGCGTCAACCGCGCCATGGGCGAACATCAACACCTCGTCCAGCAGCAGCAACGTGGACCGGCCCTCTTTCAGAGGCGCCTCGAGCATCGGCACCAGAAGGTTTTCCGCCGGCGCCGTGCGCCGCTCTTCAGGGAGATCGTCCGGATGAAGCAGACGGAGGCCGTCCGCGCTGGCGAGCTGCCACGCTAGCGCGCTCCATGGTTGGCGGAGCATGCGACGGTTGCCGGAGGGGTCGCGGACCTCGATGCCTTTTTCCACGTCGAACTTGTCAAAAGGCAGCACCGCAACACGCGTAGTCGGCAGGGGCACATCGATGCGGGCTTTGAACTCGTGAACGGCCGGCAGGTCTGGAAGTGACGCGGGATCGTTCACGAGATGAAACAGCGTAATGAGCGTGTGCGTCTTGCCGCCACCGTACGTGAGCTCAAGCTGGCGCACCGCCTTCTGGTTCTTACCAGCCAGGCGGCGCACTACGTCGCGGGCCAAGTCGAGGAGCGCCGACGTCGGGTACGTCAGAGCAAAGAACTCCTTAGGATCTTCGTAGATGCGCCGCTTGCCGCTTTGCATCGCTACGTCGTAGAGATCGGCCGCAAACTCGTTGAGCGCGAGCTCGCCTGTCCTGAGGTCGTCGCGCAGGCGAACAACTTGGTGCCACGGGGTCCATGACGGCTTTCTCATCGCTACTCCTGTTCGCTCGATTTCGGTGCCCCAAGACCTACGTCGCGAAGCGTCGCAGGCGCCTGGCCTCTGGCCTGAAGATGGTTCGAGATTCGCTCGAGGACGGAGCGTTCGTCGCTCCCTTCGTCGGCCAGCTCGATGAGCGCCTGCAGGACGTGTCGGAATGTCTCGCTTCGACGCAGGCCGCGCTCGTCGAGGTAAGCGTTCACTTTGTGGACGTCGCCATCGACCCAGAGATGCATAAGGTGATGGACCGTATCGACAATCGGCACGACCGAGGAACCGTTTGCGGAGGCGCCTCCAAATCCCGCCCGTCTCCGCTGCTTCCAGGGCCGCAGCTTGAACGTGCTGCCAGAGCCCTCGTTAACGTCGCCTTCGGCGTCGGCGTCACCTTCTTCAGGCTCGCCGTCCTCGTCAGCTACCACGCCACCCGTCCGGAGAAGGATCCCGTAGCGATTGGCGAGGTCGGCCTCGGATAAGTTGCACGAGAGCGCATACAAAATGCACGCGCCGGCCGGTGCGTCATTCATCCCGAAGTCATGGCGATGGAGCAGGTAGTACGTCGTGACGTCGTCCAATCCGACGATGCCTTCGACCAGCGTATCGTTCTCCGACGCCGCCGATGTGCGCGTCAGCTCACTGAGCACACGACCGACGACGAACTCGACGACCAAGCGGCGCACGGCGCGCAGAAACTCCGACACCGACATTGCTTCACCCGGGTCATTCGCCTTCTTGACCACCGGGTGTTTGCTGTAAGCCTCGAGCGCCGGGCCGGTCGCGGCCCACACGAAGTCAGGACCGCGGATTCCCGCATCCCAGAAGTCTCGCAGGCTCAAGGCGATACCCCTTCGCATTTCTTCGAGCACCACGTTGTCCCAACCGGGCCGGGCAGTAGCTTCACGCTTGCGACACACAAGCCAGACTGAAGAAGCCAATGCCGCAGATGCTAACGCGCGTGTACGCTGTCCCATTTCGGTCTGAATCGGCCAACTCCCATCGACAACCAACCCTGCTCGAATGAGCGCACTGACCAGCGTCTCCCAAGCGTCCGGCTGTTTATTCGCGAACACAACGACGAGCCGTCCACTATCGGCCAATGAAGAGACGCAACCCGCAAAAGCTCTCGACATGCCGTCTTCGTAGGCCAGCTTCGACTTCTTTGAGTCGCCGCCGTGGCGACTTGGGTCGTCCGTTAGCTCGCCGTCAGCAGCGTCATGACTCCACTTTGGCGACAGCGGGTTCATGAACGCCCTCGTCAAAAGCTCGCTGCGGTCCCACAGACATCGCCGGAGCCATACGTAAAAGAAGTCCATTAGATCCGCGTACGGGATTGCATCGTAGTACGGCGGATCTGTGAGGACGAGGTCGACCGCTCGTGTAGACTGCCGAATTGCGCTCTGTGGTGTGATGGCGGCAGACGGCATGCCAATCGAGGCTTGGGAGGCGTGTGGAATGTAGCGCCCAACCCAATCAAGTGCCCCTGAATAACTCCCGCTGGCGTTTCCGAGAACGGCTGCCTCCGCGTAGTCCCAGAGAATCGGAAGCGCGAATCGGGCGAAGGTGTGACCCATCTTCTCGCCGCTGTTATGCCAGCTACACGAGGCACTTGAATAGTCGGCAACTCGATCAACGACAACGGCGAGATAAGCGCCGATAGCCTCAATCCAGTCTTTGTCGTAGCCCGCCTTGAGCATCCCGTCTGACGTCTCGCGCACGCGATTGACTAGCGTTCCAATCGTTACAAGTTGTCTATTCGTGTAGAGGTCTCGCCATGTCCTCATTCCGTAAAGATGAACCGTGAACGGTGAACCGCCGCCTTGGCGACTGCCGCCCTCCGGTACAGGCTCGTTGGGAATGCCGTGCGGCACAGTCGCGAAGACGTCAAGCACAGTGTCTTCAGAGACTGAACTGCGCTCAACCTCATGGTCACTAGGAATTCGATACTCTTTGCCAGACGGCCCATCAACCACGACCGCCGTCATGGCGGCAGTCATGCGGCCGACCGCCGCTTCGGCACGAATGTCTGCGCTCTCCATTGCGACTGTGCCCGGCTTTCCGCAGCACGGACACCAGGCGCCAGCTCGACTCATGGTCCCCTGGCCAAGGCGCCGATCGTTTTCCCGACGCTGAGCATTATTACCACCAGAGCCTTCGACGCTGGATTCGACCGTGAAGACCACGCCGCTCTTGTCATTGTTGGGCTCCATGCGGAGCAGCACTCGCTTGCCGTCCTTCTTCGCGAGCCAACACGTTCTTAGCAGCGGAATTGTCGCGCGACAGTTCTTGCACTTGACGGTCCGCGCCCAGAGATACGCGACGGTCGGCTTCGCCAGCCAGCGCGGATTGCGATCGTCAGCGACGTATTCCGCCGCGAATTGGGCGTTGAGCGCGCCTATGTCGGCCGTTGGGTCTTCAAGGGGTGGCACCAGCGTCATCGGCCTCGCCTGATCGGGATGCCGTTTCCGCCAGTCCTCGACATCCTTCAGCGGCTGGAAGTCGGCGTACGTTGGGTAGTACCGCGCGAGCCCACGCCGCGCCTCGCGCAGCACCCACCAACCCCACGCGCGTACATGCCACGCGAGATCAGCGTCGAGAGTGTGCTCTTCAATCGAGAGGTCGATATCTTTGCCGGTCGATTCATCTCTGAGCGTGTGCTGTTCAACCTTGCCCGTCTTACCGCTGCGAAGCCCCATCTTTTGCAGCTGGCTTCGAAGCGTAGTGCCCTTGAAGCCTTGCGCTTTGAAGAAACTCTCCATGAACTCGGCGTCGGTGCGAACGAAATCGGGGAGAGGGAGCTTTTGGCCGGCGAGCTGTTGCGGGTACTCGAGCGTGCACTTCAGGATGAACCACGCAACCGGGTTGATGTCGATTGCGGTGACTTCACATCCCAAACGCATCGCTTCAAGCGGAATGGCGCCGCCACCGGCAAACGGATCGAGCACGCGAGGCGCGCGCCCGCCGAATGCCTTGCGGATCTCTTGGCGGAAATACTCGACGTCAGCCTTGTTCTCCGTCTCGCGGCCCCAATGCAGGATCCCGCCGACCGTCTTCTCGACGACTTTTTCCTCGCCCTTCGCGCCAGGCCCCTTCTTCCTCTCGATCTGCTTGATGACTTTTCCGCCGATGCGCTCGCACAGTTCGCGTCGGGTCTCCGGCGTGCCAGGGTCTGGCAGGAGCGTCGCAATCAAAGCCGCGCGGCACGCCGCCAGCGGACGCCGCGCTGGCCAGATGTGCAACGTCGAGATGTGCCCGTGACGCACATTCTTCTCGTGCACCGAGTCGAGCGACGCCTGCTTCAGCGGGAACGCGACTTCAATAAGACGGCGGTCGCTCACTTGCCTTCACCCTGTCCCTTCGAGAGCGAGGGCACCCAGTGAACGTGAAAGCTGACATGAAAGTCATCAGGCTCCAATCCAGAGTGCCGATCAGCTAAATTCCGAGCGTTTGAACCTGTGTGAATACTCGCGATTGAGCCGTCGGTGAAGTGCAGAATCAACAGCTCGCTCTGATGAACCCCCGGGATGTCTTCTCGGAATCCGTACTCGACCTTGTCCACCGTCTTGCCCGCGATCAACGCGGCCTGACAGATTGAATAATGGCCTTCGGAGGGTCGTGCAATCCTCGGCGTCTGCGACATCGCGTGCCACCTTCGTGTTGCCCGTTGAGCGTTGGCCCCGCAGGCGCTCTCAAGCGCTCCAATCAACTCGCGCAGCCCATTTAGAACGAGTTGGAGGTCTTCTGTGAATTGTTCGAAGGCGCGGAACGCCTGGGCGGGTGGTCGGACCTCATGTCCTGCGAGGCGGCGTTGCGCGCTCACGAGCTCCATCGCGCGGTTGAAAGCCCCAGTTGTCTCCAACTGCGGCAGTAGTGCCCGGAGAGCCGCAACAGTCTTGCTCGAGTCGACGTTCATTGAGGTGCCCAGATGGATGGCTAGCGCTTTCAGAGAGGCTTTGTCGATCCCATCAACTAGATAGGGATACAGATTGGCATGCGCGTCCTGATAGTAAACGAAAGCGACGCCGGTATCTCGTGCTTGAACAGAGGGACCCCAAGAACGGCCCCAGTGAGGCCGCGGGCAATCTGGATCCCCTCGGAGAGTTGCGCGCGCACGCCGTTCTCGACATTCCAATCGCCCTGAAGATAGCGGCGCTTCCAAAGTTCAAAGCGGTCGTCCTCGATTGCCCACTGCGGACTGGCAAGCACGAACCCGCGCCAGCAAGCCAGATGTCCCTGCGACTTATCGACCAGGTCTGGCAGCCAAGCAGCCACGGCCAACTCCCCGTTGACCATCGTACGGAAGCCGAACCCGACGTCGATGTAGCACTCATCCCTTGAGACTTCGTCTAGTCCTTCGTAATAGTCACCCCTGACTTTCACCCGGCCTTCGAAGAAATCCGTTTCCACCTCCCACTTGTGAGCCTCATTCCGATATGCAGCCAGCACCTGTTGGTCGAAATAGCCAAGCGGGGCATTGACGGGCGCCGTCTCTTTCATCGCGCCACGTCCCTCACCGCCTGCTCCAGCGCCACCCGCAACACACGCCAGTCGAGGGGTTTCAGCATCTCGGGCAGCGGCTCCGTCTCTGCATCATCGAAGTAGGTCAGTCCGCGCAGCGCGGAAATCGAATCTGTCTTGAACTTCTCGCGGAAATCGTCGAGCATGCCACGCAGCACAACCCCGTTTTGCAACAACTCGTACACGTCAACGAAATCTTTCTTCGAACCGCGCTGAGCAACGGCGAGGAGCTTCATCGCTCCGAGATCTCGCAGTGACGCGACGGTCGTGTCGTACTCCGACCACTGATCCGGAGAACCAAGCACGGGATACCGGTACTCGAAGAACGAGATCTTCACACCTTCAATCCGGCTGATGACGGTGCCTGCTTCGATCTGCGTTTCCTGGAGTGACAGACCCTCGACTTGGAGATCCGAGAGCAGCGCGTCTGGTCGTGACAGAGCGGGCGCAAACCAGTCGAAGTCCTCCGACCGGCGATGCCCGAATCGCAGGGCCACGGCCGTTCCACCGGCCAGGTAGAAGCCGGCTCGTCGCGCGAATGGACCAACCGCGCGAAGCACCCGCTTCTGCACATCGGTGAGTATCGACTCGTGCTCGATCACGACGCGCTCCTCGCTCCCCATGAGGTTCCACGAGCGCGCGAGACCCAGTCGTCGACATCCGCCTCAGGGAGCTTCAGCACGACCTGCCAGAATCTGAGCTGGCGGGCATCAAGACCATGACCGTCACGGCTGCGAATCCATGCAGCGAGGTCTACGTCAGGCACTGCGCTCCGCAGCCAGGCGATGGCGTCAGTGCCGCCGCTTTGCAGCACGCGTCCGATCACAAGATCGCGATGGGTCGGCCAGCGGAGATCCTCAATCCGGTGATCCCAAAACAGCGGTCGCAGGAATTCAGGCAGTGGAGACGACTCCGACGTTGGGGCCCAACCGGTTTCTCCAACCGCCAGAATGTCCCGTGGAGTGACAATCACGCCGCCTGACTTAGCGAGGAGCTTGGCGAATGGGTCCTGAACACGAACCAATCGCGGTTGAGCCGTAGCGCAATCGAACACGACGTGGAGCCAGTATTCGTCGCGAAGGTTGCAGGCGCGCGCCCATTCGTTGGCGGAGACATCGACGTCTCCTGTTCGCGCGCGTCCCTTCACTTCGACCGCTCGGCGATGGCCGGAAGGATATACGGCCAGCAGATCAAATCCAGGATAGTCGCTGAGGCCGGCGGCTCGCGCTTTGGGCGCGGTCGAAACATCCCGCACCATCGCGCCAGCGGCCTCCTCAAATGCCCAGGCGACTTGCATAGCGATCGCTTCCACGTGCGCGTCGTAGCGTTCGAGCTCAGCGGTCACCAAGGACGGAACGACGAGCGCACGAGCCAACAGCAAAATGGCACCGACCGCCAGTTCGTCGGGTTCCCCGCGGAGTGCGGCGACTGCTGCGGCCTTTCGCTGGTCGAGCGCTCGCTGGTGTTCCTTCACGCGATCCAATGCGGTCCGAGCGCTCACCTGCCCTTGCTGTACCTTCTCCGTGAGGCTCCGTCTGGACGCCGCAAGCTCCGCCGCCTGGAAATCGAACCCCCGGATCAGAAAGTTCTCGCGTTCCGAAAGTGTCGAGCGGAGTTCGTCCTGCCGCTCCGCCAGCAGAGGCCCAGCGACGTTGGTTTGAAGGAACTCGCCGGCAAGGAGCTCCACTTCAGCTGCACGAGCGGCGAAGCTTACATGCTCGGATGGGAACCGATCGCAGCCGCGCAAGAGGAGAAAGTGCTCGACGGGGCACAACTCGAAGCGGCCTCGGTGATCGACCTTGAGAGCGACGAGCCGATTGTGAATGGATTCGCCTTGCAAACGGACAATCGAGAATTCCGCAACAAACACCAGGTACGGGTCAGTCGTCGTTGGATCGATGAACGGCGCACCTCGTCGGGCATCGACGCTGAAGCGATCCAGCGCCAGAGATCGCAAGCGTTCGAAAACCGGCTCCCCGGGATGCACGAAGACCGCATCGTCGCCCTTTGGGCGGTAGACCGTCAGCTTGGCGCTGGCGCCCTGCGGATAGTCATCGTTTTCCGCAAAGACTTCCGACAGCGGGTCCACCGCGCCGCGTTCGATCGGGCGCAACGAGAATAGCCCATCGAGATCGCCGTCGAGGCGCAGCCCGAGCGCGGGTGCCGCGTCCTCGACAAAATGTCGGACATAGCCAGGAAGCAGTCGGCGCAAAGCCTCTTGTTCGGAGGCTGCGCGTAGACGCGGAAGCTCCTGCTTCACGTCACCACCGTCGCCGAAACGAGTGCGGTCTCGCTCGGTGATCGCGTCTACCTGTTCGCGCGTGAGCCGACCTTCCAGACGCTGCGCTGCGTCCGCCGCATTGTCCTGAACGAGCGCGTCGGCGAGATACGACGCAATCGAAACGTTCTCGAAGATTCGGCCAACGACGTCGAACACCTTGTCGGATTTCAGCTCGCGCCGAATGACCTCGAGCTTCCTGAGCAACGTCCCGATGACCAGGCCTTCTCGCGTGTTGTTTGCGATGAGATTGACGATGATCACTGGGTCGTGCTTCTGGCCGAATCGGTGAATGCGGCCCATGCGTTGTTCAAGCCGGGCCGGATTCCACGGCACGTCGTAGTTCACCATCAGCCAACAGAACTGCAGGTTGATGCCTTCGCCCGCCGCGTCCGTGGCCAGAAGATACTGAGCGCCGCCTTCTTCGGTTGGGCGCCGAAAACGATCGACCTCGACCTCTCGCTGTCGAAAGTCCATGCCGCCGTGAATCGCGGCGATTTTGTCAGTGAATCCCATCGCCTCGAGGCGGCGGCGTAGCCAGTCGAGTGTGTCCCGCTGCTCCGTGAAGACGATGAGCTTTTCGTTGCGGTACTCGGGCTTGAGCAGGAAATCCCGGAGTGTCTGAAACTTCGACTCCTGACCCGACGCGAGCACGCCGCGCGCGAGTTCGAGCAGGCTCACCACTTCACGGCGTTCTTCCGCCAGTTCGACGAGCGATGTTGTCCTGATAAGCTGAACCAGTCGATCTTCAGCGGGTTCATGGCCTTCGCGACCACTGCTGGCAGCTTCCTCGTCGGCGGTGGAATCCTCGAACGGATCGAATAGCCGTTGCTGCCCACTTTGCAATTCCTGCGGCGTCAGCCGGCCTTCTTTCACTCGCTCAATCACCTCGTCGAGCCGTTCCACGCGTCGCTCGAACGAGCACATCATCGCGTAAGTGGAACTGGCCAACCGGCGTTGAAATACGCTGAGCGCCAAGCGCGCCGCGGATGGATTCAGAATGCCCGCGCGGTTGTAAAAGGTCCGCATGTACGCCGTCGTCCGGTCGTAGAGTTCCTGCTCGCTCGTTGGTCCAGACGCAAGGTCGAAACCCAGCGTGTCCGAGACCCTCTCAGGGTAGAGCGGCGTCCCGTCGAAATAGACCATCTCCTCTTTAGCGCGCCGGATGAAGCGCTTCCGACGTTCTTCTGATGGAAATGCGCGGAACGCGTCCTCGGTTGAGAGCACCTCGGGTTCGAGTAGCCGCCACAGGGCGTAGTACGGAAAGTCCTTCCCCATATGCGGCGTGGCTGTGAGAAGCAGGAGGTGACGAGCTGACCAGGGAAGAGTCCACCGAGGATCGGCGAGCGCTAAACCAGCCAGCGCTTCTCCCAACAGGTAGCGATCGGTCTTGTCCACCGTCAGGTCCGTATCGCGGCTGGCCGCGAGCTTGTGCGCTTCATCAAAGATGACAAGGTCGTAAGGCTCTACGTCGGCACCTTGGAGTTTTCCGAACATCGAGTCACCGGCCAACGTGTCGACGCTGCAGATCACGGCGTTGCCATCGTTGCCGGCGAATGGGTTCGCCGTTCTTGCATCGACGCCACGGACGATCCGAAAGCGGAGGCCGAAGAGCCGACGGAGTTCGCGCTCCCAGTTACCCAAGAGTCCGGCCGGCGGAACGATGAGCACTCGGCGAATGAGGCGGCGCGCCTGCATCTCGCGAATGTAGAGCCCCGCCATGATCGTCTTGCCGGCACCGGCATCGTCGGCCAGGAGGAAGCGGAGGCGGGGTTGCGTGAGCATGTGCTCGTACACCGCGATGCGTTGATGGGGCAGCGGTTCGATGCGGGACGTTTCCGTGGCGAAGATCGGACTCGCGATATGACCGAAGGAGAGTCGCTCGACCTCTGCGACTAAACGAACGCGTTCAGGATCTCCCAAAAAGTCCGGCACGCCGGTCGGCGGCTGGGCTCGTTCAGAACTCTCGTGCGCTGATGTCACAGCCAACTGCTCAGCTTCGAGCTGACGCAGCCGGTTCAAGAGCTGGCTGGGAGGCTTGGACTTCCCACGCTCCCATCTGTTGATGGTGACGAACGACACGCCGAGGCGGGCCGCCAAGGCAGCCTGTGTCAGCCCGAGGCGCCGCCGAAACTCGCGGATCCCAGCGCCACTATCCACAGGTGACCAGCCAGTACATAACAATCATATATAACCATAAATTGCATTTTATGAATGATATAACATGAGCCACAGTGCAGGAATCGACCAGATCCACTGGGTCGAGGTTGACGCCGCGACGTTTCATGGGTTCTTTCTCGTTGAGGCCTCAGTATGGCTTACCAAGTCGACTTTTTCCCTGTGGGGGACGGCTCCAGGAGCGGTGACGCCATCGCGATGCGCTTCGGCGACTTCTCAGACCACTTGAAAACTCAAGTCGTCGTCATCGACGGCGGGTTCCTGAGTTCGGGTGAGGCGCTGGTCAAGCACATTCGCCAAGAATACGGCACTACGTACGTGGATCTCGTCGTCTCGACCCATCCCGACAACGACCATTCGTCTGGGCTCGCGCCCCTGATCGAGCAGCTGAAGGTCGGCCAGTTGTGGATGCACAAGCCGTGGGAGCACACCTACGACATCGCGAAGATGTTCCAGGACGGCCGCGTCACCGACATGAGCGTGGCCGAAGGCATCCGGAAATCGCTGGAAGGCGTTCGGTATCTCGAGAAGCTGGCGAACCGGAAGAACATCACCATCATCGAGCCATTCACCGGACTGCAGGATGTCACGCAGTCGCTCACGGTCCTCGGGCCGACAAAGGCGTTCTACGAGAGCCTGCTGCCCGATTTCCGCTGCACGCCCACGCCCAAGTTCGAGAGCATCTTCATGAAGCTAGCCAGCGCGGGCGTGGGCCTCGCAGTCAAAGTTGCCGAGACGCTGGGTATCGAGACGTTGGTCGAGCCGACCGAGGGCACGCACGCCGAAAACAACTCGAGCGTGGTCATGCTCTTCGCCCACGGCAATGACTGCATCCTGTTCACCGCGGACGCCGGCATGCCGGCGCTCGAACAGGCCATCTGGCAGCTCGAAGCCATCGGCTTCGATTTCAACCGCCTGTGCATCGTGCAGATCCCGCATCACGGCAGTAAGCGGAACGTCGGGCCGAAGATTCTCGACAGGATACTTGGGCCGAAGCGGACCGACGACGCGATTCTCAGGCGAGCTATCGTCTCGGCGTCACCAGACGGCGAACCGAAGCATCCGTCGAAGCGTGTTTTGAATGCCTTCCGGCGACGCGGTGCGCGCACCCAAGGCACCATGGGCAAAACGCTCATGTTCGAGAAGGACGCCCCGCGATTGAATTGGGGGCCGATGCCAGACATTCCGTTCCATTCCGAGGTTGAGGAAGACTGATGGCGTTGACCGACCTGGGCATCGGCATGGATCAATACGACCGCAACGCGCGGCTGAAGCCCGCGCTGCTCGTGATCCTGCCCGCCGCGCTCGCGGTCGTTGCTCTGGCCCCGGACGCCGTTCTGGGTTGGAGCGGTGGCATCGCGCTCATCTTCCAGCTCGGCGGCAGCTTCCTGCTTGCGCAAATCGTAGGCGACATCGGCAAGAAGAAGGAGCCGAAGCTGTTCGAGTACTGCGGCGGCAGACCGACGGAGCTGTTGTTGTCCCACCAGCACGCGCCCAGCAAGCTCGTGCTCGCGGAACGGCACCGTAAACTCGCCAAGCTGTTCCCAAAGTTCAAGATTCCGACCGCCGACGCCGAGAAAAAGGATCCGAAGGCGGCACTGGACATTCACACCGCCTGCGTGGACAAGATCCGCGGCATGGCGCGAGCCGACAAGGTGAAGTTCCCGGACGTCCACCGAGAAAACATCCACTACGGATTCAGGCGCAATCTCTGGGGGCTGAAGCAGTACGGCATCGCCACTGCGGCCGTTGCGGCGATTGTGGTCTGCGCCGTTATGGCGGGGAGCCTGATGTCCCATGAGCCGGTGCACCTCGCCCAACCCGTCATCGTCGCCATCAACCTGCTGCTGCTTCTGGTCTGGATCTTCGTGGTGACGCGCGCCTGGGTAAAGCGCGCGGCCATGCTCTACGCCGAGCGGCTTCTTGAAACGCTGGACGCGCTGGCGTAGTAACCGATCATTTTGCACTAGCTGCAGAATGTCCTCCGGTTGCAATTCGTAAAGGGTAGGAGGACCGAATCATCGATGGAGATCGCGATGCCCCTAACCCGCCGTCGCATACTCAGAGCAATGGGTCCGAGCCCATGGGACTTCAGCAACCAGGTTCTCTATGATCTATGCCGTGCCCACCCCGCGCACGACGACGTGAGCGTCGTCATTGCCAAGATGCTCTTGATGGGCCGCGCCTATTCAGCTGCGATCGAACGCCGGAAAAACAAGAGGCAAACAGAGCCTGAACGGAACTAGTTGGCACTGGAAGCCACGTCGCTGTCGCACAAACTAGGGATCGAATTCAATGAGTGAGAGTTCTGAGCGTCGAGTTCTCGTTCTTTTCCCGGATACCAATCTCTTCGTCCAATGCTTGCCGTTGGAGCAATTGCCTTGGGCAGACCTTGGCGAGTTCGCCGAAATCCAACTGATCGTGTGCAGAACAGTACAAGCCGAGATTGACAAACACAAGAATCAAGGCAGCCATCGGCTAGCTAAGCGGGCGCGAACAGCTTCTGCTTTGATCCGCAAGGTAATTCTCCAAGAACCGCAGTGCGGGACCATCAGCCGGGGGTCACCAGTGGTGCGACTATTCGTCAAGCCAGAGCTACAGCCATCGCCGGCACTCCGCGAACGTTTGGACTATCAAGAGCGCGACAATCAACTGGTGGGAACGATCGCTGCGTTTCTGACAGCCAATCCAAGGGACCATGTCGCTCTTCTGACCCACGACACAGGGCCAATGGCGAGCGCCAAGATGGTCAATATTCCCATCGTTCCGATTCCCGATGAATGGCTGCTTCCTCCAGAACGAGTCGACAGCGAGAAAAAGATTGGGACTCTGGAACTCGAACTCGCGCGTCTCAAGAAAACGGAGCCGAGCTTCGTAATTGGTTGTCGCGATGAGCGCGGTCAGTCCATCGAAACTCTAGAGTGCGAGATCATTCGATACACGCCATTGACGCCAGAACAGCTCTCCGTTCTCGTGTCGCGGTTAGCTCAGAACTTGCCGCGGCAATCTGTAAGAGCCGACGTCAACGCTCTATCAGAGATCGAGAATCGTCTTCTTGGAAGATATTACGTTCCGCCGTCGGCTGCGGAGATCAAAGCGTACGAAGACAATGCGTATCCTGCGTGGCTGAAGGAATGTGAAGACGCTCTTGCCAAATGGCATCGCGTGGGTGATTCGATTGGCCCTGCACCGAAGTTTCGGTTTGTCGCGGAGAATCGCGGCTCCCGACCCGGCAAGGATGTGCTCGTGACGATCGAGGTGCAAGGCAATTTTCACATCCTGGCGCCACGGCGCCGAAGCGTTCGCGACACACGAATCAAGAATGAGCTTCCGCTACCGCCGACTCCACCTTCGGGTGGTTTGCGCTCCATGGAACAATTCCTTGACCCAATGTCAGCAATGCGTGAATCTCTGGGTTCCTTTGGTCGCGGCTTCCCTGAAATCGCGAATCTGCCAACCCTGCCAATCAATCCGATTCCGAGAGACGTGAACGCCTTCTATTGGAAAGACAGGCCCAAGGAACCGAGCAAGGCCATGTCTCTTGAGTGTGAGCAATGGCGCCACGGTATCGAGCCTGAGGAATTCGAAGGACGCATCCATCTCGAAAAAGATCAGGACAGCGCTAAGGGAGCATTGATTCTTCGAATTGATGCCGAAAATCTATCGACTCCGCTGACCACGCAGGTGCCCGTTCGGGTCACTGTGAATCGACCTTCCGCCTATCAACTCGCGCTAGCAGCTACTGACCAACTGATCCAGCGAACTCGGAGTTAGGATTTACCGAGACTGGCTGCTGTGTTGTTGAACGCGCTAACCAGCAACCGTCGCTTAGGCGCCAGACTCAGCGTCTCCAAAATGTCTCCACGACGGCAGCAGAATCGCGAGGACGCGGGTGGACGGCAGTGAACGAATCGGAGCGACGTAACCGCCCGTGACTCAAGCGCTTAGGACCAGAAGTCGCGCGCCATCACCGAGTTAGAAAAACGTCTCGCTCCGAGTTCGAATCCCTGCCTCCCAGCCACTAAACGTGGCCTTCGCCGACGTTTGTGGCGGGGAGGCCGATTCAGTCGCGAATGGGAACCAATCCCTGCCTCCCAGCCATGCTCTATGCGCCAGGCTTGTGGGCGAGGACCAGCAGATACTCGTACGGTATCCGCACGTGGCCCTCTGACGCGTGTCGATTCCACCGAGCGACGAACTTCATGAACGCCGCGTCGAGTTCCGCGATCCGCGCGGGCTGATCGCGCAGGCCGGCATAAATCGCGACCATCGGTCCGAACGAGTCCCTGAACAATTCGAAGTACGCGCGCGAGCTCATCGCGGTTTCACCGTACTCGTGGCGTGTCATCTCCAGCGCCTGAACCCGACCGCCAAAGAGGTTCTTCACGTGATCCTCCGTTCCCCAGAGCAGCGGCGATGGAGCGGCTGTCGGCGCCGGCGGAGCGTAGGCTGAAAGCATCCGAAAGAAATCGCCACCCGCGCCGTCAGGCGTGAAGTTGATCAATCCGATCACCCCGCCAGGACGGCAGACACGCAGCAGCTCGCTGGCCGCCGCCCCGTGGTCCGGCGCGAACATCACGCCGAAACACGACGTGACGACATCGAACTCGTCATCCGCAAAGGGAAGCGCCGCCGCGTCTCCTTCGATCCATTCGAGATCGACGCCCGCCGCGCGGGCGGCGCGCCGCCCGGCGTCGAAGTTCTCGGGCGTCACATCCGACGCGACGACACTTGCACCCGCCTGCGCGGCGCGAATGGCGACATTGCCGGTCCCAGCGGCCACGTCGAGCACCCGCTGGCCCGCCGCAACTCCGCACGCTGTCACGAGGACCGGACCGAGCTCCCAGACGGTCTCGGTCGCGAACCGGTGATAGTGACCCAACGCCCACATCGTCCGAGCGGACGCATTCACGGTAGCCATGTGAGTCCTCTCCTTCTTCGGAGCCCGAACGTGTGAATATAAGATCGCGTGGTGGCCAAGCACCATGATGGATCGTCCGCATTGTCTGCCCGAGCATCCAGACGACGCACCGGACGAACCGCTTCGCCCGCCGCCGCCCCGCCTCCTTGGACGGCTGCAACTGAACACGGCGACGTCGATGTTCTGTCCGATGTCCTGCGGACAGCCAGGCTCACTGGTGCGTTGTTCTTTGCGATGGAAATGTCTTCCCCCTGGGTAGACGAGATCCCGGCGGCGACGGAATTTGCGTCGATCGTGCTCCCAGGCGCCGAACACGTCGTGTCGTATCACATCATTCGGCGTGGCGGATGCTGGGCCGCGCTTCGCGGCGACGCGCCCGTGCGGCTGGCGGCTGGCGATGTCTTCGTCGTGCCACACGGCGACGCCTACATGATGGGCAGTGCACCCGACCTGCGCTCGGACCTTCCCCGCGATGCGGCGATGGAGTTCTTCCGAATCATGGCGAGCGCGTCGGCGCCCTTGACGGTAACGGAAGGCGGAGGCGGCCCCGAAGGAACCGATGTGATCTGCGGATTCCTCGGCTGTGATATCCGTTTGTTCAATCCGGTCCTCGAAGCGCTGCCGCGCGTGCTCCACCTGCGTCGTGAACCAGGGACGCGCGCAGACAACCGACT
>JALDXK010000059.1:0-16335 GCA_032155105.1 Acidobacteriota bacterium | reverse complement strand
GTCGAAGGCCGATCGCGCCGCGCGCCGGGTCAGCCGCCGCAGCATCCTCGACTGGATCCAGGGCGAAGTGGCGACGGTGCGCAAGGATCTCGGCACCAGCGACCGCACCCGTCTCGATCGCTACCTCACCTACGTGCGCGAGATCGAGCGCCGCATCGAGGCGATCGAGGCGCGCAACAGCAGCGGTGAAGAGCGCGAGTTGCCGGACGCCCCGGCCGGCGTGCCCGACTCGTTCTCGGAACACATGCGCCTGATGTTCGATCTCCAGGTGCTGGCGTTCCAGACCGACATGACCCGCATCATCACGTTCAAGACCGGCCGCGACTCGCAGAACCGCGTGTTCCCGGAGAGCGGCTCGCTGCAGCCGTTCCACCCGGCCTCGCACCACGGCGATCGCGAAGATCGCGTGATGGAGTTCAACAAGATCTGCAAGTACCGCGTCTCGCAGGTGACCTACCTGATCGATCGCCTCAAGGAGACGATGGAAGGCGACAAGAGCCTGCTCGACAAGACGATGGTGGTGTGGGGCTCGCCGATGGCGGACCCGAACGTCCACAACCATCGCCGGTGCCCGCTGTTCCTCCTCGGCCACGCCAACGGCGCGTTGAAGGGCAACCTGCACATCAAGGCAGCCGACAGCACGCCGATGGCCAACGCGTTCGTGACCATGGGCCACGCTCTCGGGATGGAGATGCAGACGTTCGGCGACTCGACCGGGGAGCTGTCGCTCACCCAAGCGTCGCCGGCGACGGTAGCGTAGCAATGCGGTCGTAGAGGCGGGACTTCAGTCCCGCCTTGATGAGGGCGCGACGACGTCGCGCCTTTACGTGCGTTTCGAACCTATCGGAGAGCCGCGATGAAGCGTCAGTCCTCGTTCATTCTGATCATTGCGTTGGTCGTGACCGCGTCACTCGGCGCGCAGGCGCCGTTCGCCGCGCCGGTGGCCGATGCCGCCGAGCGCGGTGACAAGGCCGCGGTGAAGGCGCTCCTGAAAGACGGCGCCGACGTCAATGCCGCTCAAGGCGACGGCATGAGCGCGCTGCACTGGGCGGCCGATCGTGGCGACGCGGAACTGGCCGACATCCTGCTCTATGCCGGCGCCAGCACCTCGGCGCAGACGCGCATCGGTCAGTACACACCGCTCCATCTCGCCGGCAAGAGCGGCAACGCCGCGGTGGCGTCGGCGCTGGTGAAGGCGGGGGCGGACGTCAACGCGCGCTCGACCAACAGCGGCGTGACCGCGCTGCACCTGGCCGCGTCGTCGGGCAATCCCGCCGTGGTCAACCTCCTGATCGACGCCAAGGCCGACGTCAACGCGAAGGAGAATGAAGCGGGCCAGACGCCGCTGATCTTCGCGGCAGGCTTGAACCGCGTCGAGACCATCAAGGCGCTGCTCGCTAAGGGCGCCGACCCGTCGCTCACGACCAAGGTCATCGACATTCCAAAGTTCAACGCGCTCGATCGCGCCGCCGCCGACCTGCAGCGCAAGGTGCTCGAAGGCTTTGTCGGCAAGGAGTCGGAGGCCAAGGCGTCGCCCAGCCAGATTCAGGCGGCGATCCAGGCCGGCCGTGAGGTGTTGAAGACCGGGAAGATTCCGCCGCCCGATCCGAATGCCCCGCCCGATCCGCGACGCAACTTCAACCCCGAAGAGATCAACCCGCCGGTCGCGACGAAGGGCGGCATGACGGCGCTCCTGCACGCGGCCCGTCAGGGCTACATCGCCTCGGCCGAAGCGCTGCTCGATGGCGGCGCCAAGATCGATCAGCAGAACGCCGGCGACGGCACTACGCCGCTCCTCACCGCGATTATCAACGGCCAGTTCGACCTGGCGATGATGCTGATCAAGCGCAGCGCGAACACCAACATCGCCGCCAAGAACAACGGCGTGTCGCCGCTGTGGGCCGCGGTCAACACGCCGTGGCAGCCGCGCACCCGTTTCCCGCAGCCGCAGGAAATGGAGCTGCAGAAAGCCACCTACCTCGAGGTGATGCAGGCGCTGCTCGACAATGGCGCCGATCCGAATCACCGTATCGGGTCGCATCCGTGGTACCTCGTCTACACGGGCTGCGGCAATCGTAATTGCGGGCTCGCCGACACGACCGGCTCGACCGCCTTCTGGCGCGCCGCCTACGGCACCGACCTGATGGCGATGAAACTCCTCGTGGCCTACGGCGCCGACCCGGACATCCCGACGATGTCGCCGCGCGAGCGGCCACAGCGCGGCGGCGGCCAGCCGCAGGGCGCGGGCGGCGCGATCATGCCGACCGCCGAACAGGGGATGGAGAAATACACGGCGCCGCCGATTCCGTACGGCGGTCCCGGTGCGTTCCCGATTCACGCTGCCGCCGGCGTCGAGTACGGCGAAGGCTTCGCCGGCAACGCCCATCGTCATGCCCCAGATTCGTGGATGAGCGTGATGAAGTATCTCGTCGAGGAGCTTGGCGCCGACGTGAATCACCGCGACAACGACGGTTACACGCCGCTGCACCACGCCGCCGCCCGTGGCGACAACGCGATGATCCTGTATCTCGTGAGCAAGGGCGCCGACGTGAAGGCCGTCGCGCGCAGCGGCCAGACCACCGCCGACATGGCGAACGGTCCGGTACAGCGCCTCTCGGCGATCCCGGAGACGATCGAGCTGCTGATGAAGCTCGGCAGCAAGAACAGTAATCGCTGCGTGACCTGCTAGGTTTTCGTAGGGACAGGACTTCCTTGTCCACCGTAGCGCGATAGCGCGAAGGTGAAAGTCCCGCCCTTTTCGCGTACGACGATAATTTCTAAAGGAGCCTCTGTGGCCAACGAGATGACACGCCGTGATGTGATGAAGACCGGATTGGCGGCAGCAGCACTTGGCGCGGCGGGTAGTTTCGACTGGATTCTTCCGGCGCTGGCGCAGGGTGAAGTGGTCGTGCCCTTTAGCGACTCGCACGAGAAATTCAACCCGAATCCCGCTCCAGACCGGCGCCTGTTCGACACGCGCACACTGAATTCCCCGTTCACGCCGAAGGATCAGTTCTTCACCACGCAGCACTACGGCCATCCGGAAGTCGATCCGGCTGCGTTCCGGCTCAAGGTGTCGGGCCAGGTGAACATCGCGCTCGCGCTGTCGCTCGACGACCTGCGCAAGATGGGCAATACCGAGTTGATCGCCGGGTTCGAGTGCTCCGGTAATCGCCGTCCGCTGCAGGGCCTGATCGGCAACGGCCGATGGACGGGCGTGCCTCTCAAGACCGTGCTCGACAAGGCCGGCCTCAAGGCCGACGCGCAGGAGATCGTGTTCTTCGGTGCCGACCGCGGCAAGGAAGCGGTGGCGTTCCGCGGCAACAACTTCGACGTCGAGCAGCAGTACGGCCGCAGCCTGCCGCGGGCCCGCGCGCTGGCTTCCGAGCCGGCGCCGTTCCTGGCCTACGCGCTGAACGGTGAACCGCTCACCAAGCACCAGGGCGCGCCGCTGCGCCTGATCGTGCCGGGCTGGTATGGCGCGCCGAACGTGAAGTGGCTGGCGGAGATCGTCGCGCAGCAGGATCCCTACATGGGCAAGTTCCAGACCCACTGGTACCGCACGCTCAAGGGCGAGATGATCAACGGCGAGATGAAGTGGGTCGAAACCGGCATCACGCACCTCAACCTGAAGTCATTCGTTGCGCGCGTCACCAAGAACGGCACCGCCCACAAGGCAACGGTGATCGCGCTGAACGACGGCACCCCGATCAAGAGCGTCGAGGTGAAGGTCGACGACGGGCAGTGGATGCCGGCGAAGGCCGATTCGGCGACCACCGCGAAGTACGGCTGGAAGCTGTATCACTTCGACTGGCCGAACGCCGCGGCGGGCGAGCACACCATCGTGTCGCGCGTCACCGACGCGACCGGCAAGGTGCAGCCGACCGAGCAGGATCTCGCGAACAAGAAGACCTTCCTCGAGGACAACTCACAGCATCCTCGGAAGGTGATGATCGGTTAAACGTCGATTTCAGATCTCAGATTTTAGATTTCAGATTTATTTTGGGATTTCAAATCTAAGATATGAAATCTAAGATCTCACATCTATTCGCGGTGCGGCTTGTCTTAGGCGTGCTCATCGCCGCGACCTCGGCCGCGGCCATCTCGGCGCAGACGCCCGGGTCACCGTCTCTTGCGAGCCGGGTCGACCAGATCTTCTCGCCCTTCACACCCGACGGCCCCGGCTGCGCCGTTGCTGTGTATCAGAACGCCAAGGTCGTCCTCGCCAAGGGCTACGGCTCCGCGAATCTCGAATACGGCGTGCCCATCACGCCCGCAACACCCTTCATCGTCGGCAGCGTCTCGAAGCAATTCACCGCCGCAGCGATTGCGCTGCTGGTTGAAGAGAGGCGCATCGCGCTCACAGACGACGTGCGGAAATACGTGCCCGAGTTGGCGGACTACGGCACGCCCATCACGATCGACCATCTCGTGCATCACACGAGCGGACTGCGCGATTGGTGGGAGCTGGTCGGCATGGCGGGACTCCGCTTCGACGACACTTACACGGCCCAGGACATGCTCGACATGACGGCCCGGCAGCGCGGTCTCAACTTCACACCGGGCGAACGCTACGTCTACAGCAACACCGGCTACATCGTGCTGGGCATAGTCGTGCAGCGCGTCACGGGCAAGAGCCTGCGCGAGTTCGCCGCCGATCGGATCTTCGGCCCGCTGATGATGACCGACTCGCACTATCAGGACGATCACACGCAGCCGGTGCGCGGGCGTGCATACGCCTACAGCCCGGCGGCCGGCGGCCGCTACACGATCAACGTGTGGAACAACGACCTGGTCGGGCAGGGCGGGGTGATGACGACGGTACTCGATCTCGCCAAGTGGGACGGGAACTTCGACACCGGCGCCGTCGGCGGGCCCGGGTTCCTGCAGCGTCAACTCGAGCGCGGCAGGCTCAATGCAGGGACCCCTCTCGACTACGCGTTCGGCCTCCAGATCGGCACCTACCGCGGCCTGGACCTGATCGAGCATTCAGGCAGCACCGGCGGCTATCGCGCGGTCCTCACGCGGTTCCCGAAGCAGCGCACGTCGGTTGCGGTGCTCTGCAACGTCAGCAACGCGGCGCCCGTGACCCTCGCGCATCAAGTCGCCGACCATCTGCTGCGCGACTCGTTCACGGCGCCGATCCCAACGGCAGGTGCCACGAACCTGGCGGCGGGTGCAAACGGGGGGCGAGCAGGTGCGGCGCCGGCGCCGGCGGTGCAACCATCGCCGTCTTCGCTCGGTCAGTTTGCGGGACGGTACTACTCGGATGAGCTCGACGCGCTCTACGAGATCACGGCGACCGGGTCCACGCTCACGCTGAAGCGTCCGCGCGCGAAGCCGGAAACCCTCACGGCGCGGGATGCGGTCACGCTCAGCGGCGCGGTCGGCTCGCTTCGCTTTTCGCTGGGCCCTGACGGCCGCGCCGAGCGCTTCGTCCTCGACGCCGGCCGCGTTCAGAATCTCACGTTCGTTCGGCGGTGACACCCAGGGGGGTCACGTCAACAGTTCCTGCACAGCCCGGTGACCGTGATCGATCGCGGCATCAGTGTAGGCATAGGCCGCCGCATCCGAGTTGGCGATCGCGATCCGTCCGAGGGGCCGTCGCGCCACCGTGCAGGGCTGCTCGCCGTCGTTCAACCAGAAGTCCTCCGACAGCGAGTTGTACTGATAAGCGTAGCCGTGAGGCCAGCGGTTCACCGTAATACCAAGGATGTCTGCTGCCGGATCGAATCCACCCCGGCCGAGCACCCGGCCCAATTGATCGCGAATGCTCCGTTCGATCGTTTCGAACGACGTCGAGAGCAATTCCGCGCGGCCCGCCCGATGCTGATCGCGCACCGGCATGCCTGGTTGGCATGCGGATTTCGACAAGTGCAGCACGATCGGCTCGACGGGATTGGCCTGGTGCTTGTAGCCGCCGACGCTGACAGGGACATCCAGGCCCAGCGAGGTGTGCCACATTCCTGGAGTCGATACTCGCTGCACGCCGAGTTTTCGAAAGGCGGTCCACGACCGAATGAAGACGTTGGTGTAGACGAGCGGCACTTTGATCGCAAACGCCAGCGCCGTCTTCTGCGCCGCCGGCAACTCGGGGCAAATCGACGGAATCACCGAGTGCCAGCACGCCAGCACCACCGAACGGGCGTTCACGGTCTCGAGGGCTCGAGGACCCGAGGACTTGACGCCTCCGCTCTGCAGATAGGCAACCTCAACGCGTCGCCCCGGCCCTGCGGGTCCGGTGTGGCGCACGCGCACGACGGGACTGCTCAGTCGAATCCTCACCGCCGATCCGGTGGCATCCAGTTTCGAGTAGTCGGCCTGTGCAGTGACCACATCATCGGACGTCGATCCGGGGATCGCCCCCGGCACGAGGCAGCGCACGAGGAGGCGTGCGATAGACGCGTTGCCGTCGGGAAAGTGGAAGTAATAGTCGCCGGCGTCCGCGTGGCTGATGGAGTCGTAGTTTTGCCCGGGGCCCGGTCTCGGATCGAGGCCCATGCCGCTGAAGCCGGGGAATCCGAGGCCGAAGGCGTCTTGCGCCGGGACGGCGTCAACGCCCACCCCGAAGAGGCTGTGCGTGCGCGTCTGGTAGAACCGCAACACGCCGGCATCGAGTTTCCACAGCTTCGTCACGAAGTCGGTATAGCTCATCCGCGCCAAGCGCGCCTTCTTCTCCATCGAGCTGAGGCCCGGCATGGGATCGAACCGCTCGGTGAGCAAGCGCCGGAGGTCGCGCCGCACGCTATCGGAAACGGGCGCGGCCGCCAGGAATGCCTCGTCTCGGACGTCGCCGATAACGAGCCGATCGGCGCCGTATGTTTCCCGGTCGAAGAAGAACGCCGAGCGCAGGCCGAGCGACTTGTAGAGACCCGAGTCGAGCGCTTTCGAGTAGCCCGCGACGTCGATGCCAAGCTCGCTGATCAGCGCCCTGGACACCGCGCTGTACGGCGCCGGGCTGTCGATCGACTGCGTGCCGCCGTAGCCGAGATAGGTGCGGCCGTTGTGAGTGAACTCGTTGCGCTTGGCGTGCCCGCCGAAGTCGTCGTGGTTGTCCAGCAGCAGAATCCGCGCGGCCGGCCGGGCCTTCCGGAAAAAGTGCGCCGCCGCGAGACCACTGATGCCGGCGCCGACCACCACCAGGTCGTACTCTTCGCCCGTGGCCCGTGGCGCGGGCGCCGTCTTCCAGAAGGCGCCGTCCCTCATCGAGTGAAGCGCCTCGAACGATCCCTCGTGCGATCCGCGCAAGCCCATCAACGACGGCGGATAGGCACTCGCCGAGCCTTGGGCCAGAAGGCCTTCGAGAGCCGGGGACATCCTGCCGGCCACCGCCCCTCCGACGCCGACCGCGATGCCGTTCAAGAAGTCGCGTCGGGTGATCTGGCAGCCCATGCCCAGTTGACGGTCGAGCCTGGTCACGCGCGGATTATAGCGAAGCGAGGACTATTCCGTTCGCAGAGCGACGACCGGATCGACGAGCGTGGCGCGCCGCGCCGGCAGCCAGCACGAGAACGCCGCCACCGCGAATAGCATCATCGGCACAGTAACCAGCACGACCCACGCGCCGGCGCCGCCGCTGAACAGGTGCGTCTGCACCATGCCGGCGATCACCCACGCCAGGACCAGGCCCGCCGATGCGACGATCAGGCCCTCCTTCACGATCTGCCACACGACGCGATCGCCGGTAGCACCCATCGCGATGCGCACGCCGATCTCCCTCGTGCGCTGCGACACCGAGTAGCTGACCACCGCGTAGATGCCAATCGCGACCAGCGCCAGCAGCAGCGGCGCAATCACTACGAACATCCGCGCGGGAATCTTGCGCAGGAACAGGTTCCTTTCGATGTGCTCCGCCATCGTCCTGACGTTGTAGACCGGGAGCGAGGCGTCGAGCTCGCGGACGGCGCGCTGCACCTCTGAGGCGAGCAGTGTTTCCGCACCGGGCTTCGCGCGCAGGTGCACTTCACCGAGATAGCGTGGGCGATCGCGCCATGAGAAGAAGAACGCGGGGGTGGGCGGCTCGCCGAACGCATCGTAGGTCGAGTTTTTCACCACGCCGACGATGATGTAGGTCGTGTTGCCGTTCACGAGACGGCGGCCGAGCGGATCCGCGGGCGCGACATACCGACGCACGAACTCCTCGTTGACGATGACCTGCGGCGGCAGCGAGGTGTTGGTCATGCCGGCGAAGTCTTCGCCGGCGACGATCGGCACGCCGGTCGTCCTGAAATAGCCGGGCGACACGATGTTGCTCAGTGCCATCTCCTGCTGCTCGGTCGTCACGGCGCGGCCCTCGAGGCGGAACCCGCGCGCGGGCAAGCCGTGAATGTCGAGTGGCATCGAGTTGGCGAGCGCCACGGATTCAATCGACGGCACGCGATGCAGCCGGTCGAGGAGGTTGGTGGCGAACTGACGCGCGTAATCATCGTTGGGCGCCAGCGGGCCGAGATCGTACGTCGCGATCAACACGCCATCGACGCGGAATCCGGGATCGGTGCCTTGCGTTTCAACGAAGCCCTGGAAGAAGAGGCCCGCCACCACGAGCACAAGCAACGCGAGCCCGCACTGCAGGGCCATCAGGCCATCGCGAATCACGCTTCGGCCTGCCGCCTTCGATCCGGATCGCAGCGCCTGTTGCGGATCGACTCGTCCGAGCTGCACGGCCGGCGCGGCGCCAAACAGCAGGCCGCTGCCGACGCCGAGCACGGTGGCGAACAGCAGGCCCATGCCATCAAGACTGGTCTGGAACCGAACCGGGAAGGCGCCGTATGCGGGCATCGCCCTGAGCGCTTCGGTGCCCCACCACGCGATCAACATGCCGAGGCCGGCGCCAAGCAGGCCGAGCAGCAGGCTCTCCGCCAGCATCAACCGCATCACGCTGCCGGGTCCGGCGCCGAGGGCGAGGCGCACGCCGACTTCGCGATACCGGGTGCTGGCGCGCGCCAGCATCAGGTTGGCGGTGTTGCCGCACACCGCGAGCAGCACGAGGAGCATCACGGCCTGCAGCACCGCGAGCGCGGTGACGAACATCATCTGCGGGCCGCGCGTGGCTTGCCAGAACGGGCGCAGCTCGCCGCTGATGCGGCCGTTGGTTTCGGGGAACGTCGCCGACAGTTCGCTCATGGCCGACACCACCTGCGCCGCCGCCTGCGGCTCGGTGGTACCGCTGCGTAATTGGCCGATCGCGGTGTAGCCACGCTGGCTTCGCGACTCGAGTTCCGTTGACCCCGCCACCAGCACCGGCGCAAGTGTCGCGGGCACCCAGAGATCGAACTGCAATCCCATCACCGTGCCTTGGAAATCTTCCGGCGCCACGCCGACGATGGTCAGCCGGTTGTCGTTGATCTGCAGTGTCTGGCCGATGGCTGAGTTGCTGCCGCCAAACCGCGATTGCCAGTAGTCGTGCGACAGCACGACGATCGGTTCCGCGCCGGCGACGTCGGCTTCATCGGGCCGGATGAAGCGGCCTGCCGCAGGCCGCAGGCCGAGCGCCGGAAAGTAATTGCCCGATACGAAGAGGGCGAAGGTGCGTTCGGTGCGGCCGCTCTCGCCGACGTTGAGCGGCGCCATGCGGAACGCCACCAGTTCTTCGATGGCCTGCATCCGCGGCCGGAGGTCGAGATACTCGGGCCAGGACAGGCCGGGATACGTGCCCGTATCGGCCTTCGGCTCGACGTAATAGAAGCTCGCGCTCCGTTCGACGCCTGGGATCGGTTTGAAGACGATGGCCTGGATCCAGGAGAAAACGGCGGTGTTGACCCCGATGCCGACGCCGAGCGAAAGAACAACGACGGCCGCGAGTCCTGGCATGCGGCCGATCGTGCGTAGGGCGTGTCGAATCATTGGAGTTTCGGCTTCTTGAAGCGCTCACCCGTCCACTTCGTTCGTCCGCGGTTCGTGGACAACTCGCCCTCGAGCGTGCCGTTGTCGAGCATCGCCGCAGTGATGGGACCGGCCTCGGCATTACCATGAGGCAGCTGATCTTCAGGACGCTCGCCCTTCAATGTCAGCTGTCGATCCGCATAAGTGCCGACGAGCAGGATCCGCCGGCCCATCGCGTGCATGATGCCCTCGACTCTATCGCCTTTCTGGTCCAATTCGAGCGCGATCTGGTGCCCTTCGACGAGCATGACCCACACGCCAGTCACGTCGGTCAGCGATCCGTGTTGTTGGTCCTGGTCCGACGCGGACTGCACCGCCAGGACCGCAGCAAGCGCGAGCAAGAGCCACATCATCGACCTCCATGAAGCAACTGGCCCAGGTGCGGGCCGTACAAGTGGATGACGAGCGCCAGCGCCACCACGAAGACGAGGGCGATCACGAACAGCGTTGAACCCTTCAGCATGGACCGTAGCTTACCGACGCGCAGCTGAACCGACGGTGAAGGAAGCGTTCAGCTTAAGTTAAGAGTGAAGAGTGAAGAGTTACGAAGGTGCGTATTCTCATCGTCGAAGACGAAGTCGTTCTGGCAGAACAACTTAGCCGGGCCCTCGGCGAGGCCGGTTATGCCGTCGATCACGCGTCGGACGGCGAGCGAGCGGAGTTCTTGGGGCGGACCGAGGGTTACGACGCCGTGGTGCTCGATCTCGGGCTGCCGACGATGGATGGCCTCACCGTGCTCCGCCACTGGCGCGAGGCCGGCCTGTCGATGCCAGTGCTGGTGCTGACCGCGCGCGGCAGCTGGCACGAGAAGGTGCAGGGCATCGATGGCGGCGCCGACGACTACGTCGCCAAGCCGTTTCAGATCGAAGAAGTGCTCGCGCGGTTGCGCGCGCTGATCCGCCGCGCCTCTGGGCAGGTGACGCCGGAGCTGCGCAGCGGCAACGTGGTGCTCGATCCGCGCGTGTCGCGCGTCACCGTCGACGGCGTGGCGGTGAAGCTCACCGCCCACGAATTCCGCGTCTTGTCGTACCTGATGCATCACCGTGGCCGCATTGTGTCGCAGAGCGAGCTCACCGAGCACATCTACTCGCAGGGTTTCGATCGCGATTCAAACACCGTTGAAGTCTTCATCGCGAGGCTTCGACGGAAGCTCGGTACGTCGTTCATCGAGACCGTGCGCGGCATGGGCTATCGCATCGAGGGACCGTCGTGAAGACGATGCTGTCGCTGCGGGCGCGCATCTTCATTGGCGCGGTGTTCTGGATGGCGGCGCTGTTCATCGGCTCAGGCATGGCGCTGACGCACCTGATGGAGATCACGCCGCGCGCGCCATTCCTGTTCCACCGGATCTTCACGCACATGGAGATGCTGGGCATCATCATCGTCATCTGCCTGGGTGTGGGATTGCTGCTCGTGCGGCGCGGCCTCAACTCGTTCGACGTGCTGCGCGAGCGGCTGGTGCGGGTGAAGGAAGGGCACGAGCGGCGCCTCGAAGGCGCCTACCCGTCGGAAGTGATGCCGCTCGTCAACGATCTCAACGGCCTGCTCGACGATCGCGAGGCGCGTGTGTCGCGCGCGCTCACCAAGGCGGGCGATCTTGCCCACGGGCTCAAGACACCGCTGGCCATTCTCAACCAGCACGCGGAGCAGGCGCAGGCGTCAGGTCACGGCGAGCTTGCCGCGGCGATCAGGCAGCAGGTAGACCGCATGCGGCGCCAGGTGGACTACCACCTCGCGCAGGCGCGCGCATCGGCATCTGGCGGCAGTTCAGGAACGCGGAGCCATGTGCTGACCTCCGGCGACGCGCTCGCGCGGACCATGATGACGCTGCACGCCGATCGCGGCCTCCACATCGACGTGAACGTGCCGCACGAACACTTCGTGCGCGTGCAGCGCGAGGATCTCGAGGAGATGCTCGGCAATCTCGTCGACAACGCCTGCAAGTGGGCGACGTCCCGGGTGGAAATCCGCTCGCGGCTGGACGAGGGCCGCGTCGAGCTCGTCGCCGACGATGACGGCCCCGGTCTCGATCCGTCGCTGCGGGAGACGGTGCTGCAGCGCGGGGTCAGGGCCGACGAAGCGGCGCCGGGATCCGGCCTCGGCCTGGCGATTGTTCGCGATCTCGTGGAGCTGTACGGCGGTGCCATCGCCCTCGAGGCCTCGCCGCTCGGCGGCCTCCGGGCCACCTTGAGACTGCCATCGGCGTAAAGCCAGAGAGCTAAGCCAGTGAAAAAGTTTGCAAAAGTCTACCTTCTGGGTGACTAGTGCTGGTCAACTCCAATCGTCGCTGCTAGACTGTCGCCTCCTCTCCAGCAGAACCGGAAGAACGTCGCACATGAAGCACCTGGCGATCGCACTTGTTGTCTGTCTGCTACCCCTGCGCTTGTCTGCGCAGTCCGTTGATTCATCTCAAGCTGTTACGGATGGTCTTCGTCATAGGCTCGAGATCCTCGAGAAGGTCTATTTCACCCTCGTTGACCACAATCCGCTGGTGATGTCGGTAGAGACGCTCGCGGGCCGCAGCGGTCCGTTTGTGATCACCGCCGACAAGGCCTTTGTGCGATCGCTGAAGCCAGAAGAGCTGGCGGCCGCGATTGCGCACGAGCTTGGACACGTGTGGCTCTACACGCACCATCCTTATCTGCAGACGGAGAAGCTCGCCAACGACGTTGCGCTGCGGGTGACGAGCGCCGAGGTGCTGGCGCCGGTTTACGAAAAGGTGTGGCGGCGGCTTGGCTCGCGCGGCAACTTCGCCGAGTACGTCTCGCTCGAAGTGAAGCCGGGCAGCCAGTAGAAAGCGAGGCGCCCCGCCTGAAGGCGAGGCCCCCCGCGTGAAGACGAGGCCCCCGCGTGAAGACGAGGCCCCCGCGTGAAGACGAGGCCCCCCGCCTAAAGGCGGGGGCTATGGAGCCTTTCTGCCGAATACCTCGACGATGGTGGCGGTGACCTTGCCGTTGTTGGTGAAGGTGTGCATCGCGCCGCCCTTCAGCTCAACCACCTCGCCCTGCTTCACCTCAACCGGCGGCTGGCCTTCGATGGTGAAGGTGAGTTGCCCCGTCACCAGCGTGAAGATGTGATACGTCGTGCCGGGATGGTTGTGCATGCGGCGCGTGGCGCCGGGCTCCGCCCAGTCGCGAAGGACAAAGAAATCAGCGCCATCGATCACGCGCATCGACGAGATGCCGGGATCGCCTTTGACCGGTGTGCCTTTTTCCGGTCCGCCCACCGCCTGGGCGATCAGGAACGAAGAAGCCAAGAGCATGAACAGCAGGGCCGCGGGAAAGGTCTTGTTCATGGGCGGGAGTATATCTGCCTATTCAGATCGCAAAGCATCCACCGGGTTGGTCGCCAGCGCGCGGCGCGCCGGTATCAGGCACGCGATTGCGCCGGCCACGAGCAGTAATGGAATAGCCATCAGGTATGTCGTGAGGTCCCACGGGCTCACGCCGAAGAGCAGGCCGCGCAGAAACCACGTGATCACCGTGGCGCCGGCGAGCCCGGTCACGATACCGGTGGTCAGGAGCGTGGCGCCGTCGCGCGCCACCAGCGCGAGCAACTGCGCCCCTCGCGCGCCCAGGGCGCGGCGCACACCGAACTCGTGGTGGCGGAGCGTCACCGAATACGCGATAACACCGTAAATGCCGACCGACGCGAGCGCCACCGCCACGAGCGCGAAGATCACTGCCAGGCGCATCGTGAAGCCGCGCGTAGCGATGGCGGTGTCGACGTAGGCCGACAGTGGACGCACGTCGTAGATCGGCAGCGCAGGATCGATCGCCTCGAGCGCCGTTCGAACCGCGGGCGCGATTGCGGCCGGATCCCCAGCGGTCTTCACGACGTAGACGGACGGATTGCGTAACACCTGCCGCTGCGGAAAGTAGACCTGCTCGCGGATCTCGGTCACCAGGCTGCGGTGACGCACGTGGCGAACGACACCGATCACGGTGGCCCAGATCTGCGGCTTGCCGGTGACGAACGTATCGACACCGAGGCGCTTGCCGAGCGGCGATTCGCCAGGCCAGGTGCGCGATGCCAGGCGCTCATCGACGATCACGACGGGTAGGGCGGTCGAATCATCGTCTTCGGTGAAACTGCGGCCTTCGAGCAGCTGAATGCCCATCAGTTCCAGTGCGCCCGGCGACAGGGAGCGGTAGTCAGCCTGCGGAGCGGTGGACGGATCGGCGCCCACTTCAGAAAGATAGGGCCCGCCCCAGTTCGGCACGTGATCGAACGGCGCATGGCTCATCGACGCTGCGCCTTTCACTCCCGGCAGCGCCAACAGGGCGCCTTCTAACTGCCGGCCGAAGGCAAGACCGTAGTCCTTCGACGGCCGCGCGGCGAGGCGGAACGAGAACGTCCGGTCGGCAGTGAATCCGGGATCGACCGACTGGATGTTGACGAAGGTTCGCACCAGCAGCAGCGCGCCGACGAGGAGGACCACGCTCATCGCGATCTGCAGGCTGATCAGCGCCGTGCGCAGCGCCTGGCCGGTGCCGCCCGACCGCGCCCCATCGATGCGAATGGCGTTGGCGAACCGCACGCGGCACACTTCCGACAACGGGGCCATCGACAGCAGCACGCCCCACGCGAACACGACCAGCAGCGAAAACGCGATCACCGGACCGTTGATCGTCGCCGCCGACAGCCTGGCGAGACCCGGCGGCGCGAGCGCGAGCAAGGTGTCGAGTCCCCAGCGTGCCGCGAGCAGCCCGGCCATGGCGCCGATGGTCGTGAGGAGCAGGCCTTCCACGAGATGCTGCCGGAACAACCGCCCGTTCCCCGCACCGAGGGCTACACGCACCGCGGTTTCGCGCGTGCGCGCGGCCGCTCGCGCGATCAACAAACTGGCCACGTTCACGCACGCGATCAGCAACAGGATCGCCACTCCGCCGAACAGCGCCAGCAAGGGCCCGCGAATCTCGCGAACCGTGTCGGCGTGCAGTGCCACCGTCTCGAACCGCCGGCCGGCGGCGCCGTAGTGCGAATACGTCCTCGAGATCTCGGCTGCCACGCGCGCAACGTCCTGTTGCGCGTCGCCGAGGCTCACGCCAGATCGCATTCGCCCGATCACGCGCAGGAACCGTTGCCCGCGGGGGAATTCCGGCAGCGCTCGATCGAGGAGCAGCCACGCCTCGAGGTCGTCGGGGACCGCGGCATCGGGCGGCATCAGCAAGCGAAAATCCGCCGGCATCACGCCGATCACAGTGGTCGGCCGCCCGTGGACGAGAATGCGCTTGCCCGCAATCGCGGGATCGCCGCCATAGCGGCGCTGCCATACGGCCGCGCTGAGCAGGATGGCGGCCGGCGGCCCGTTCACTTCATCCGCCGCCACGAACGTGCGGCCAACCGCGGCGTGCGCGCCAAGCAACGGGAAGAAATCCGTGGATACGAGGCCGATGCGCAGCTGCTCGGGTTCGCTGTCGCCGGTCAGCGCCGCCGTGGTGGCCCAGATCGCGCCGAAACCGTCGAATAGCGACGCACGCGCGTCGAGATCGATGAGCTCGGGACCCGACAGCGGCGCTCGCGGATAACCTTCCGTCGCTTGATCGGCCCACACGAAGACGAGCCGGTCCGGATTGGCGTACGGCAGCGGTGCGATCAGCAGCGCGTGCACCACGCTGAAGATGGCGGTGTTGGCGCCGACCCCGAGGACGAGCGTGACGATGGCGGCGAGCGTGAAGCCCGGCGACTTGCGCAGCATCCGCCACGCATAGGCGATGTCGCGGCACGTCTCTTCGGTGAGCCGGCCGATTCGCGCATCGCGGACCTCCTCCTTGACGCGATCGAGGCCGCCAATCTGCATCAGTGCGTGCCGGCGGGCGGTAGAGGAGTCCATGCCCTGGGCGATCTTCCTGCAGGCGATCTCGTCGACGTAAGCCTGTAGCTCGTCATCGAGATCGGCCTCGAGCCGCCGGCCGCGGGTCAGTGTGCGCCAGTAGCTCGCGATCCTCGGCAGCAGGGGCATGGGCGGCTCACTCGGACTCGAGCACCAGCCCAACCGCCGATACGATCCGCGCCCATTGCTTCTTTTCGGCAATCAACTGCTGGCGGCCCGCGGGCGTCAGCCGATAGGCCTTGATGCGCCGGCCGGCCCCGGTGAGCGTCCACTCGCCGGCGATGAAGCCTTCCTGCTCGAGGCGGTGGAGCGCGGGAAACAGCGATCCCGCCTTCACGTGAAACGTCCCCTTGGTGATCTGCTCGATCCGATCGGCGATCGCCACGCCGTGCCGCGGCTCGAGCTCGAGCGTCCGCAGGATGAGGAGACCCAGCGTGCCCTTCAGGATTTCGGTCTGTTGCGCCATGACGACCCGTTTAATATAGACAATCTATATCGCACTGGCAAGTGCTAGCCTTCGCTAATGCGGTTCGCGTTGTTCCTGGTGGCCTCATTGTGCGCGGCCGTGGCCGCCTCCGCCGTCGTGGTCGAGTGGTCGATGACCCAGATCTCGCAGA
>JALDXK010000058.1:0-16571 GCA_032155105.1 Acidobacteriota bacterium | reverse complement strand
TCGCTGGCCCGATCGATCATGAGCGCCAGCACGGTGCCGACCACGATGCCTGCCGCGAGCTGCAGCGCCGCCCTCGTGAAAATGCTTCGTAACAGCTGGCCGGCATCAGCGCCCATCGCGGCCCGGATGCCGATTTCCTTGCGGCGCTGCGATACGGTGAACGACATCATGGCGTAGATGCCGGCGCCGCCGATCAACGACAGCGCGGGGTACTTGGCCAGCATCCGCGCGCCGAGCGTGAAGTCCATGCGCGAGTTGTCCAGCCAGCGAAATCCGCGCGCGTCGCGCGACAGCTCCGCCTCCGCGGCGCCAGGGCGGAAGAATGACAGCACTCGGAGGACAAAGCGTCGGATGGTCGTCATCGGTTCAGCGCGCGTAAGCCCGGGCCGCAGCAGAGTCTCACTTGCTCCACTGGGACGTCAAGTGAAAGGCGATTGTTCCCGCTTTGACTCTGGAATGATACGAATTCGGTCAGTGGTGGGGAAGGTCACCGGCTCTCCCCACACCACTCACGCGAATGCTTGCTCGATCCCTTCGGCAGTGGAGGACGCAGTACCGCGACCGCGCCGGTCACGCCGGACCCAGCAGACGGGCGGCAATGGCTCCGCGGTAGCGGTCTCGCAACATCCGCTCACCGCGATTTCCGCTCCACCGTCACCGGCACAGGCCGACACACTGTGTTGCACACCGGCGAGTGCGCCTGTGCTAGCCCGATGAGGTCGTCCAACTCGGCGTCGCTGGCATTCTTCGCCCTGATGTCCATCTCGATGCGGATCCCCTGGTACCCAGCCGGCACGTCAGCCAGGCCGAGCAACCCCTGGAGGTCGATGGCGCCGACGAGGCGCGTCGAGAGCGATTCGATCTCGATGCCGCGTGCGGCAGCGTGCAGCACCGTGGTCGTCGTCACACATCCCGCGAGCGCGTGAAGCAGGAACTCCACCGGGTTGGCGCCCTCGTTGTGGCCGAGGAGCACCGGCGGCTCGCCATTCGTGAACTCGAAGGCGTTCTCCCGAGACGAGTCCTCTTGCCCAGCGCCGTAGAAGTTTTTGATCGTCGAGCGGTTCTCGCCCCCGGCGATCCAACGGTTGCGCGCCCGAAACTCGAACTGGGCGAGCATGGGGTTGGCCTGCAGGGCCCCGACCGTTGCGGCCATCTGTGAAAGATCGATTCCGTTGCGCTCGGTCTGGGCAGGTGCGGGCGTAGGGGTAGATAACATCGTGATTCTCCGTTCCTCATCGAGGCCCAAGGCGATATGCCGTGGTGACGACGATGGAGCCACGATATCGAAGGGTGGTTCCGCCGATAAGATGAACTCCTGCCAAGATCGGGGCTTTCGTGCCAGCGAGGTAAGGAATGTCTGATGCAACGCCGCTCGAGGCCGTCATCGTCGCCGTTCCCGAGTCAGCGGGCTCGGCGTTGTACGGCATGGTCGACGTACTCAATGCGACCGGGAATGTGTGGCATACCCTGACGCGGACTACGCCGGCGAACGCGCCTTTTCGTGTACGGATTGTGAGCACGTATCGTGACGGATTCCGTTGCGGCTACGGCATTCCCGTTCAGCCGGACGCGGCCATTGACGAACTCGGGCACACCGACATCGTCATCTTGCCGGAGCTGTGGTTGGGCCCCGACGAACACTTGAATGGGCGATACCCGACGCTCACCGAGTGGATCCGGGCCCGCTATGACGCAGGGGCACACATCTATTCAGCCTGTTCCGGCGCGGTGATGCTCGCAGAAACGGGCCTCCTGGACGGGCGTGACGCGACGTCACACTGGGGTTATCAGGATCTGTTCCGGCGTGAATTCCCGCGCGTGCGGTTCCATCCCGAGCCAAACCTCTGCTTCGCGGATCCGTCGGGACGCATCGTGACAGCCGGCGGGACGACGTCCTGGCACGATCTCGCGTTGCACATCATCGCCAGGCATGTCAGCCCCGGCGAGGCGATACGCATCGCGCAGGTCTATCTGCTGAAGTGGCATGACGAGGGACAGCTGCCGTTCGAACCGCTCGTGCGACACCAACCACACGCCGACGCCCTCGTGCGCGCCTGCGAGCAGTGGTTACAGAGCCATTTTCGCGAGCCGGGAGCCGTGGCGGGAGTCGTCGCCCACGCGCGACTACCTGAGCGGACCGTGAAGCGGCGGTTCAAGGCCGCCACGGGCCTGGCAATCATCGACTACGTACAGAACCTCCGGATCGAAGAGGCCAAGCGTCTGCTCGAATCGTCGGACGAGGCCGCGGACGAGATCGGCGTCGCGGTGGGATACGAGGACCCATCCTTCTTCCGACGCCTCTTCAAGCGCCGCACAGGCGTGACACCCGGGCGATACCGGCGAGTGTTCCAGCCCATTCAGCGAGGCATGCCGGCGACCGAGACACGCCGACGACTCTCGGTCAGCTCGAGCCGCTGATCGTCGGACTTGATGACGGGCCGTCGCCGGACGTCAAGCCGTGCGCATCATCCACCAGCCAATCCGCGGTCGCAGCGTTACGACCGCGAGATGTCGGACATCTTCGCGGTTCAGGACGACATCGCCGCGGCGATTGCGGCCAAGCCTCCGACGCTTGGACGAATGGATCGCCGAAAGCACGGAACAGCCGCGCCTGACGACGACGCTGGCCGCCGCGTTTGCTGTAGCGGCGTTGCCGGATCGACCCTGTGATCGCTTTGCGTGGCGACTGATCCCCGCCAGGTCACGGCGTTCGGATCAAGCGCGTCGCCCAAGTGACACAGCTCAGGCGGCGGCGCGCGCGAGACACGCGATTCTCGCTATACTCCGGCGTCATGAAAGTTTGCCAGGCGTCATGGATGTGCGCAATGTTGTTCGCGTGCGCCACCCAAACGCTCGCCACGGGATCGACTCGATTCCCTCAGGGGACGAAGCCGGCGGTGTTGTCGCCCGGTGATTTTCAGAAGCTCCCCGCGCGTCCGCCTGACCACCGTCTCCATTACGGGGCCGACCCGAATCAACTCGGGGAGCTGCGGCTGCCTACGGGGCGCGGGCCGCATCCCGTTGCCGTCCTCGTGCATGGCGGCTGCTGGAAGTCCGAGTACGCGACGCTGCGCGACCTGGCGCCGATGGGCGATGCACTGAAGGACGAGGGCATCGCCAGCTGGAACATCGAGTACCGCCGTGTGCGCCAGCAAGGTAGCGGATGGCCTGGTACCTACCTCGACGTCGGACACGCCATCGATTACCTGCGTCAGCTCGCCACGAAGTTCGATCTCGACCTGTCGAGAGTCATCGTTGTCGGTCACTCGGCCGGCGGCCACCTCGCGATGTGGTCAGGAGCGCGTCAACGGCTCTCCCCGAAGAGCGCGCTGCGCATTCCCGATCCGCTCCTGCTCCGCGGCGTGATCAATCTCGCTGGCACCATCGAGATGACCGAGAATATTGCGAACATGGAATCCCGGTGCCGTGACACCGTGGTCACCACGCTGCTGGGCGGCACACCGTCGGCCGTTCCCGAGCGGTACCGGGAGGTATCCGCGACGGCGATGCTGCCGTTGCAGGTCCCGCAGATTCTCATCTGGGGAGAGCACGAGGACTTCGTTCCGCTCCCGCTCGCGGAGCGTCATGTCAACAAGGCCACTGAGGCAGGCGACCAGGCACGTCTCATCGTGGTACCTGCGACAGGTCACTTCGAGTCAGCGAGCCCAGCCTCCACCGCATGGCCCACTGTGCTCGCAGCGATCCGCTCGTTGCTGAACCCTGCTGCGGATCGACGACCTGCGCCGGTGGACTGAGTAACGCACGGTCGATCAGGCCGGCCATGGCCAGATTGATGGCGACCGCGAGCGAGGTGGTGAGCACTCGCCGCCATGGGGATCGCGGGAGCGGTCCGGAGGCTTCTGAGCGCCGACGCGACGTCGGACATCAGGCGATCAAGCATGGCCCAGGGCGGTTCTATCACACATTAGCCAGGCGACTTTCGGCCGGCTACCTACGCGTCATGCTCGCCGTGGACGATCCAGCCCCGTTCGTCCGCTCGGATCCGCCTTTCGTCGCGATTCGCGTGGTCGCTGACCGCCGCACTGCACCGTTGCGGGTATCCTCGGTGGGTGATGTCCATGGAGGCGAGGGCCACGAGGCGGGTGAGCATCTTCGCGAAAACATCGCGCCGTTTTGCCGCCGCGGTGACCATTGCCATCGCCGTCGGCCTCCTCCTGAAGACACACTCGACGATCGCTCTGTCCACACTGCTACTCCGCGCCGTCATCGTCGGCCTCTCGGCCACGACGGCTTTCACATTCTTCGAAGTGTGGCCGCGGACGCTCCCGCGCTGGTTCCAGAGATGGGCGCTTCAAGTGGGTGCGGTCGGTGTGTTCATGCCGGTCACCACGTTCCTGATCTACGTGCTGTTCACGCCGCGCAATGCGCCGCCGTTCTGGGCGGAGAGCGACCGCGTGACCGGATGGCTGGTGCTCACGCTCCTCGCCATGCTCGTCGCGCCTTGGACGGCGTTGATCGCGATCGTCCGGCAGAAGGAAGCCATCGTGCGCGATCAGAACCTGGCGTTCGCGCTCGAGCGCAGCGAGCTCGAGCGGCAGGCACTCGACGCGCGATTGCATGTGCTGCAGGCGCAGGTCGCGCCGCATTTCCTCTTCAACACACTCGCGAACGTGCAGGCCCTCGTCGATGCGGGCTCGCCGCAGGCGCCGGCCGTGCTGCGCAGCCTCACCGCGTACCTGCGCGCGGCGGTGCCGCTGCTCCACGAGTCCGCGGCGACGATCGAGAGCGAGGTGCAGCTGGTTCGGCCATATCTCGAGCTGATGCAGATGCGCATGCCCGATCGCCTCCAGTACGCGATGCACGTCGACCCCGCGGCGCTGAAGGCTCGCTGTCCTCCGACCACCCTGCTGACGCTGGTCGAGAATGCCGTTCGGCACGGGATCGACCCCAGCGAAGAAGGTGGCCGCATCGACGTCGACGTCGCACGACGTGGCGAACGTTGCGTGGTCCGCGTCACCGACACTGGCGCCGGACTGCCCCTCGGCGTCGCTCAGGGCAAGCATCACTCGGTGAATGGTCTGGGGTCCGGGCTCACGACCCTGCGCGAACGGCTGCAGCTCATCTTCGGCGATGCCGCGCACCTGCGCATGACACCGAACGATCCCCGCGGCACTGTCGTCGAGGTTGAGATGCCGGCACGCCCATGAATGGCCGTCCGACAGCGTTGATCGCGGACGATGAACCACTGCTGCGCGAGGCGCTGCGGCGGCAACTGGCGATGGCCTGGCCTGAACTCGGGATTGTGGCCGAGGCGCGGAACGGACGCGAGGCGGTGAGATTGTTCGACGAGCGCAATCCCGACATCTGCTTCCTCGACATCCACATGCCGGGACTCTCCGGCGTCGATGCCGCGAACCACATCGGCAGGCGCGCCCATCTGGTGTTCATCACTGCTTATGATCATTACGCGGTGCAGGCGTTTGCGCATGGCGCGCTCGATTACCTGCTAAAGCCGGTCGAAGAGGCGCGGCTCGCGGAAACCGTGAGCCGCCTCAAGGAACGTCTGCAGTCGTCGAGGGCGGCGATCAACACCGAGCAGCTCTTGCGGCAACTGAGCGAGCAGCTCGCGGCGCTGAAGGGTGGCGGCGGCGGGAAAGAGGCGCTGCGATGGATTCGCGCGCACGCGGGGAACACCCTGCGGCTCATCGCGATCGACGACGTTGACTACCTGCGTTCCGACGCGAAGTACACCATCGTCGCCTGGCGCGATGGAGCGAAACCCGCCGAGGCAGTGGTGCGGACACCGCTGAAAGAGCTACTCGGGCAGCTCGATGCAGAGCAATTCGCGCAAGTTCACCGATCGGTCGTCGTCAATCTGCGCGCGATCAGCCACGTGAAACGGCATGACAACGAAACGGCGGAGATCCATGTGAAAGGTCGCGACGAAGTTCTGCCGGTGAGCCGCAATTACCTGCACCTGTTCCGTCAGATGTAATCCCCGTTCGTCCTCGCCGATCCGCCCTTCGTCGCAAGCTGGTTGTTCGATCGCCTCTCGCGCGACCACGATGTGTGCGGATGAAGGAAACCACGATCCTGGTCGTCACGTCACTGCTCTCGATCCTCTTGCTGACGCTTCACGTCACGGACGACATCGTCCGTGGGATATCAAAGGCGGAGCCGTCAAACACCGCGCTGCTCGTGCTCGTGGTCTTTGTCTACGGCACCCTCGTGCGCGCCGAACAACGGTCCGGACACGTCATCATGCTGCTCGTGGGACTGTTCGCAGCGGCGATGCCCGTCATCCACATGCGGGGGGCGCATTACAGCGAGATCGCGAAATCCGCCGGCGGCTTCTTCTTCGTCTGGACGCTCTGGGCGCTCGGCGGGCTCGGGGGCGTCACCTTCATCCTGTCGGCGCGAGGATTGTGGAGTCTGCGACGGCGCAAGGTTCCGAGCTAGTGATGCTCTTACCAGTCCATATCGCCGCAGGCGGGCTCGCTATTGTTCTTGGCGCGGTCGCGCTGTCCGTGAAGAAGGGCGGGTATATCCACCGCCGCAGTGGCTTGCTGTTCGTCTACGCGATGCTCATCATGGGATTGAGCGCGTCGATGCTCACCCTCATCAACGGTGGCGCCGACGGAAATGTGGTCGCCGGCGTGGTCACGGCGTACTTCGTCGGCACGGCTCTCACCTCCGTCCGGCCGGCCTCGTCCTGGACGCGCATGATCAACGCGACGGCCCTGGCGGTTGCCGTCGTGCTCATCTTCTGGAGCCTGGTGAACGGAGCGACGTTCGTCAACACGCCCGGTCGCGACGCAAACGGTGTCCCGTTCCGAACGGCGGGAGTGATGTCGCTGATCGTTGCCACCGTGTTGGCGATGGCCGCGGCCGGCGACGTGCGCATCATGTGGGCCGGTATGCCTCGCGGTGCGCCGCGCCTGGCGCGTCATTTGTGGCGCATGTGCTTCGCGCTGTTCATCGCGGCCGGGTCGTTCTTCTCGGTGCGCGAGCGCGTGGCGCACGTTCTTCCGGAGCCCTTCACGACCGGCCCGATGCGCGCGCTGCCGATCGTGCTGTTGTTTGGCGCGATGTCTTACTGGCTATGGAGGGTCGGCGGCCGCCGCACGTCGCCGGTGCTCGTCGGACACGATTCCATTAACTGAGCCACGGCAACCAGTCGATCCGTCGCTCCGGCGTGAATCGCGGGATCGTAGGCGCCGAAGTACGCAACGGAACCAAAACCGTAGCGCTCGAGGACCAACTCCAGCTCGGCTTTCGTCCAACATCGCATGACGAAGCGATAGTCGCTTGAATGTTCGCCCGCGTCGTTGACCAACGTGTGCGTTTCGGAGAGGAGCAGCCGCTGGCGTTTGGGATCGAGTTCAGTGGTGCTCGTGAACGTGAGTTGGCCTCGATCCGTATGAACGCGCTTTCGAAACACGGGCTCGCGCCGCTTACGTTCCCTCGTCGCCTCCCACTCCCGAACGTCCAGGATCAGGACGCCAGCAGGTTGGAGCGCGCGCGCGAACCCCGCAAATACCGACGCGCGTGCGTCGTCATTCACGAAGTCGTTGAGAACGCCGCGGCACAAAATGCCGTGGTACCGCGACGCCGGTAGAGCCAGGATGTCCCCGACGCGAAATGAAGCGGAATTGCCGTACCCGCGGACGGACTGCCTGGCAGTCTCGATCAGTTCGGGCGACCGATCGACGCCTTCGACGGCGTAGCCTCGGCGCGCGAGTTCGCCGGCATATCGGCCTGTTCCACAGCCGGCATCAAGAAGTGTTGCGCCCGGACGGACGCCCCGCTCACTGAACCAGGCGGTGATCGCGCCGCAGTCCTGACCGACAGGACGGTCGATCAGCAGGTCGAACGCCCACGCGTACTCACCGTAAAAAGGGCGACTGCGTTGCTCGGCCATGGAAGCCCGCAAAACTGTATAACACCGATCTCAGCGGCCGTTCGTCCGTCCGAATCCACCGTTGGCCGCATTCCGGTGGTCGGCACGGAAGTGGGCGCGATAATGGCCCGCGTGTATACAAGTATGCTCGGCGTCATCTCCGAACTGGCGACCGCGAGGCCGGTGGGCATGGTTGTGAAAACAACGCGGCGTGTTGCCGTCGCCATCGCGATCGGCGTCGCGCTCCTGCTGTTGATCCTCTGGAAAGGATCGACGTCCGTACTCTTCTCCGGGCGGTCATCCTCGCCTTGGCGGCCACGACGGTCTTTTCAGCCGTCGAGGTGTGGCCCCGAAGATTGCCGCGCGGGGTCGAGCGATCCGATTCGACTTGCATCCCGTGCGCCCGAGACGTCGGCAGACACGAGCCACATACCGGTCTCCCGAACACGTTCGGCCCGGATCGCATTGTGGCGCCACCTCCACTCCTCAGCGTTGTGCCTGCTGGGTCTCGCTCGACGGCCTGCTGGGTTCCCGGCCGTGTATTCCTATTGCAATCCCATAGGACGAACCATATTATTCGTATGGGAAGGCCATAGGTATGACTCAACTCGAAAAGAACACGCGTTTGGATAGAAACGCTGTGTGGCAGGGCACGCTGTCGTTGATGGTGCTGCGCACCCTCATGACCATGGGCGAACAGCACGGTTACGGCATTGCCCGCCGCATCGAGCAGACGAGCGAAGGAAAGCTGTCGATCAACTACGGCACGCTCTACCCGGCCCTGCTCAAGCTGGAGCAGGAAGGGCTGATCAGCTCCGCGTGGGGCGTGTCCGACAACAACCGCAAGGCCAAGTTCTACAAGCTCACCAAGGCCGGCCGGAAGCAGATCGAGCGCGATACGCGCCAGTGGGCGGAAACGTCGGCGATCATGACGCGCTTCCTGGCGGCGAGCGAAGAGTAAGGAGGGCTACGGTACGCGCCCAGGATCGATGCGGGATTCGAGACGGAGCGCGTTCTTGTGATGGAACTCTCCAGCCCGACGACTTTCAGCGCCCACGCACAACGGATCCGCAGCGTCGCTTCCAGACCTCGCTCCTGATCGGCTTCGCCGTCGTGGCGTTACTGATGGCCGCGGTCGGGATCTACGGGCTCATTCAGTACGCCGTTGCGACCCGCACACGGGAAATCGGCGTGCGCATGGCCATCGGTGCTCAGGCCCGCGACATTTCCGGATGATGATTGGTGAGGGGCTGACGCTCAGCCTGACCGGTCTCGCGCTCGGGCTCGTGGGAGCGTGGTGGCTCGGGCGCGCAGTCTCGAGCCTGCTGTTTGGCGTGAATCCGTTGACGTTCGCGACGGTCTCGCTCTTGCTGACGGCAGTTGCCACCGCAGCCTGCTATTTTCCGGCGCGACGCGCAATGACGGTCGACCCGATAACGGCATTGCGTGTGACGTGACGCGGTCCGTCAAGAGCGACGAGCATTCACAGCGGCACGCTCCGTTGCTTCGCGACTACGCCAGCGTTCAAGCGCGGTGCGCGCGTCCGTCCATTTCTGCTGTTCCGCGCGGACGAACCGGCTGTACGGACCGATGCTGTCCGTCATCCGGTGCACGCTGCGATCGCGCGCGGCCACGAATTCCGTGCGCAATGCAGTGGTGAGACGCTGGCGCAGATCCGCGATCTTTGCTTCGAGCTCGGCGCGCGCGCGGCGGCGTTTCGCCGGCAGGATCAGCATGCCGAGAGCGCCGAGCACACTGGCGGCAAGAACACCGGTCACGTCGGCCGCGGCAGTGGTCGCGGCGACGGTCACCAGCGCCCCGAGTCCGAGCGCACTCGCGCCGACGGCGGCAGTCGCCGCGACGGCAGTCCGGGCGCCATCGGCGAGCGCTTGTGCTTCGCTGCGGCGATCGTACGTTTCTACGACGCGCTGCGTCTGGCGGCCGACCGAGTCGAGCAGGGTCGCACGATCATTGTGGAAGCCGCCAATCTCCTGGCCCGTCATGTGCTCGCCGTGCGCCTGGCGGCGCTGCGCCAGGCGTGACGAGAGCGCCTGCCACTGCCGCAAATCCTGTTCGACCATCCAGTCGATCAGTTCGGAGACCCGCCGCTCTACGTTCGCCGGCGCATCGGCGATGACCCGCTCTTCGAACTCACTCTGAACGCGTGATCGATTCATCAGATCGAACACGCGGCCGATGCGCAGCGTATCGTCGAGAAAGGCCTGACCGCGCGACTCCATCTCGACCAGGACCTTTTCGACCGCCGTCATGCGCAGCTCGAAGCCACGCTCGAGGTCCTCACCGTAGAGCGACAGCTGCCGCGTCGTCGCGTCCAGCGACTCTATGTCGGCCGACAACACGCCGAGCCGATCGGCGGCGAACGTCTCGTATCGCGCCGCCAACGAGCTGCCGACGCCGAGCGGGCTCGCCAGTTTCAGCCTGAACCGCTCGTCATCGTCCAGCGTGTCGTGCAGGAACGCTTCCAACGGGCCAAAGCCGCTGGCCGCCCACTGCTCCGGGTCGCCGTGTTTTGCGCGCCAGGCGAGCCGCGCGCTGACCGCAAACCGCTCGGCCGTGACGCCCAGCAAGCGGCTGGCGGCCTGGTCGACAAAGGCGAGAACCTGAGAAAGCTCGTCATGGCCTTCGAGGATGTCCACTTTGTTGACGACGATGACGATCTTCTTGCCCCAGTCGCGAATCGACTCCAGGAACGCTCGCTCGCTTTCCGTGAACGGCCGATCGGCCGAGGTCACGAACACGACCAGGTCGGCGCGCGGCACGAACTCTCGCGTCAGCCGCTCGTGTTCGCGATCGAGCGCATTGGTCCCGGGTGTATCGACGATCTGCAAGTCGCGCAGCAGTTCCACGGGGGCCGTCATGACGAGCGCCCCGCGGTCCTCGTGGCCGGATGTGGCGGTGGCACCGTACCGGATCAGCTGGATGTGCGCGGTGGTCGGCGTGACTCCTTCCTCGAAGATGCGCTCACCGAGCAGAGCGTTCACGAACGCGCTCTTGCCAGCGTTGAATTCACCGACGACGACGATCATGAACAGCTCATCGAGCTGCCGAATCGAAGCGCTGAGCGTCGCCAGGTCAGGAGCGGTCGCGGGTAGCGCGACCAGGGTGTCGCGAAGATCGGCGAGCTGTTGGCGGACGTCGGCGAGCTGTCGCTCGGCGGAGGCGTCGAGCAGACGGGATGATCCGAATGCCACGCGCGATTGTATCGCGCGGCGAGCGCCGCATTATTAACTTTGCGTCACAAAGAAATTTGTGATTTGATCAGCGGCATGCTCAAGGGCATCGGGGGCGATCTGGCCCATGCCGGCCGATCGCTGGTACAGGCGCGAGCGTTCACGTTGGTGTGTGTGGTATCGCTGGGCATCGGCATGGCGCCGGTCATTGCCATTCCGTACGTCTCGCGCCTGACGACGCTGATGCCGCCGGGCGTGAACACCGAGGAGTTGGTCGAGCTGGTCACGACGTCCGTGGGCCCGCACCAGCAGACCCAGCAGTGGTCCTATCCCGACTACGTGGATCTTCGCGACGCCAATACTGGCATCACGCTCATCGGCTGGGTCGGCGCGCAGAGCGACATCACGTTTCGCGCGACGGACGGACCGAAGCTGCGCGTGTCCACGATGTTCGTGCCGGCGAACTACTTCAAGACGCTCGGCGTGGCGCTGGCACGGGGCGCCGGGTTCGGCGCTTCAGCGGACGCTCCGCTGAGTGCAGAACCGGTCGTCATCCTCAGCTACCCGTTCTGGCAGAACCGTCTGGGCGCCGACCCTGACATCGTTGGCAAGACGCTCACGATGGATGGCAATCCGCATGTCGTGGTGGGTGTTGCGCCGGATCAATTCGGTGGTCACGTGGGCTTTACAGGCTGGGACCTCTTCGTTCCGCTCGAACGGCATCCGCGCCTTCTCGCCCGCACCGCCGCCGACGCGGAGGAGAACTTTCGCGCCGCCCGCTCGAAGGAGTGGCTGAACATTCACGGTCGGCTGTCGCCTGGTGTCAGCGTTCAGCAGGCGAGTACAGCAGTTGCCGCGGTTACTGCGCAGTTGGCCAAGGCGTATCCGGCGACCAACGAGTTCAAGGCCGGAATCGCCGGGGCGTACGACCCGCTCGGCATCCTTGTTCGTCCGCAACTCAGAATCATTCAGACGGTAGGGCTCACGCTCACAGGAATGGTGCTGCTCGTCGTCTCGCTGAATATCTCCGGGATGATGCAGGTTCGCGGTGCGATGCGTGAGCGCGAACTTTCGATCCGCCAGGCGATCGGTGCCAGCCGCGTGCGGCTGGCTCAGTACCTCTTGGCCGAATCGATCGTGCTCGCGTGCGCGGGTGGGGCGCTTGCCTCGATTGTGCTCTTCAACATTCCGTCGCTGCTGCCCTGGTTGACCGACGATCCGATTCCGCCGCAGATTCTGGAGGCCCTTAGAGTAGATGTGTCGATGGTGGCCATCTGTCTTGGCCTTTGCCTCCTCACCAGCCTCGTCTTCGGGTGGCTGCCGGCCATGCGGTTCAGTCGCCCGGTGATCATTTCGTCGCTCAAAGATGATGCGGGCGGCGGTGGTGGGCTACGGGTGGGACGCGTGCATCGCGTGACGGCCGCGTTGCAGGTCGCGATCGCGGTGCCACTCCTCGTGATGAGCGGCCAGTCGCTCGATCGGCTCCGCGCGACCGCCACCAATGATCTCGGGTTCACGTCCGATCTCTTATGCGCCGTGCCGTTGAAGCTCGACGGCCTCAGCGTTGATCAGGCTGGCTTCCAGATCCGGAAGGCCAGCAACACGCTCGCGCACGCAAGCGGCGTGGCGTCCGTGACTGTGGCAGACGGCTTGCCGCTCGACTTCCGGTATCGCAGCAGTCGGGTGTCGCTTCAGGTGGATGCGAACACCGCTCCGAGGCCGGTTGCCGTGCACGTGACGCGCGTCGGTAACGAGTACCTGAACACGATGGGCATCCCGCTCGTCCGCGGTCGCGGATTCACGGTCGAGGATGGTGCGGGTGCTGAGTGGGTGATCATCGTGTCGAAGCCGCTCGCCGATCGTCTCGCGCCCGGTGGCGACGTGATCGGCAAGCCCTTGATGGTCGGTGCGGACCCCAAGACGCAGCAGTCGCTGACGATCGTCGGTGTCACCGCGGATTTCCCGACGGCTCAGATGAGCACGACGCGCGAGCAGGTGCTGTTGCCGCTGGCCCAGCATCCGGGCGTCAATTGGGATTCCGTACCGGTACTTGACGACGACATGAACAGCGTGGCGCACGTGATGCTTGTCGCGCGCAGCGCGCCGGGCGAAGAACCGAAGACGGTGACGACGGCGCTCGAGAACGTCGCCCGCGAGCTCGATCCCGAGTTTCAGCCCACGGCCATCGTTACCGGCGTGGGGCTCCGAGAATTCAGCATGAACGATTTCCTGACCCAGTCGGCGGTGGCTGCCGTCGCCGGCGGCGTGATCTTGCTGCTGGCCGCGCTCGGCATCTACGGCGTCATCGGCTTGATGGTCGCGACGCGGACGCGCGAGATTGCCGTGCGTGCCGCGCTCGGCGCTACCCGCTGGCGCGTGCTCGTCATGATCATCCGTGACGTCGTGAAGCTCGTGCTACCCGGCACCCTCGTCGGCGTGGTGCTCACGATCGTGCTCAATCGCCTCAACGCAGAGAACATGGGGATCTCGCTGAGCAACGCCGAGCCCGTCGCCTATGTCGTCGGTCCGGCGATTGCCGTACTCGTTGCGGTCCTTGCCAGCCTCGCCCCTGCACGCCGCGCCGCGTCCGTGCAGCCGATGGTGGCCATGCGCTCGGTATAGGATTTCGAGGCTCGGGGCCTCCTTCGGGCCGGACGGCAGGACTTCAGCGGCGGACCGACCTACTCGCCGAGTGCCTCAATATCGCCAAGGTCTCTCGCGCGCCCTGTAGCGCGCTTGTTCCTGATGAACGCCTCGCGACCGATGACGTCCGCCGCGACCGGCCCAAAGGCTGCCTGCGTTCGACTGGACCAGGCCTCACTGAACGTGAGGCCCGTGAGCTCCGTCAACACGTCAATACGCACCGGGGGGAGACCCATCTGGAAGACGTTACCGGGCCGGCTGAAATCCGCCTGAGGGCTCGCTCGGTTGCCTGCTCGACGGGATTGAGATCGCGCGTCCTGGCCCCACCTCAGGGGCGATACTCATCACTCATCCGTGCGGTAGAGTCGAATCTACTGGCAACGGAAATTCTTCGCATCATCGGTGCTCCCGCTGCCGTTGTAGTGCGCCGTCGCTGGATACGCGCACAGCGGACGCGTGCGGTCGACCACGCCGGCCCTCATGTGCGCGGCTTCGATCGACTGCGGCTTCTTGCCGGTTTCGACCCAGCGATCCAGCGCGCCGATCTTGTCGAACACGTCCGTGCCGGGGCCGCCCTGGCAGTGTCCCATGCCCGGCACCATGAAGAGGGCGACGGCATTCGACGCCGAGGGTCCGACGGCTTTCGAAATTCGTTGGTACATGATGAGGCTCGTGTCAGGGGAGACGAGCGGATCGGCCCAGCCGTGATACATCAGCAGCTTGCCGCCGCGCTTGACGAAGCGCGAGAGATCCGGGTCGCCGCCGTACAGCAGCCCCTTGTCCGCCTGCACCGCACGCTCCACATCGTCTGGTACCTTGATCGCGCGGTAGTCCCAGTCGGGCGTGAAGACGATTTTTCGCATCCCTTCGTGGGACTCGCGGGACGGTGCGGGACCCGCCACGCCGCCCCAGCCGAGTTCTGATCCCGGATAGTAGCGGCCGGGATGCAGAAGCGCGCCGCTATTCGGATCGCGGATCGGACGCGTCATCGCGTTCGCGGTCTCGACCTGATCTTTCGTCAGGCAATCAGCACGGTCCTCGCCGCCGCACGTCAGCGCCGCGTACTCGAAGGAACACTTTGTCGGATCCTCGATGACGCCGTCCTTCACGCCGTCCAGGGCATCGCACCGGTTGAGGACGGCGTTGTGGATCATCGGATACTTGCTCGCGGGAATCACCGCCGCCGGCGTGCGATTGACGTAGGTGTTCAACCACACGCGCGCGGCGTAGAGGCGCATCTGGTCCCACGACGGATCGCCGGCAACGATGCCGTCGAAATCATCGGGATAGCGCTGCGCCTCGATGAGGGCTTGCCGTCCACCGGTCGAGCAGGAGTTGAAATACGAGCGCGCTGGCGGCGCGTCATAGTGTGCGCGCACCACCGCCTTCGCGGTCACCGTCATCTCGTGAATCGCGCGATAGGCGAAGTCCACGAGCTTCTGGTGATGGCCGATGACGAAATCGGCGTTGCCGCCGACGTGACCAGTGTCCGTCCCGGCAGCGGTGTATCCGGCTTTCACCGACGCCGCCATGGCCGGATAGGGAATCGTTCCCCCTAAGCCGCCGTTCCCAGAAGCCTGCAGCTTGCGATTCCATCCAGACTGCGGCAACCAGACTTCGACGCGGATGTCGGAGTCCGGCGACGGCGTCAGCGTCAGCGACACTCGACAGAACGCCGGAAGCGTCTTGAAGGCCTCGGTCGCAGCCGCGTTGGTCGCACCTGGAGGCACGAACGCGCCGGCTGGTACGGACTCAGCCGACAGCACCTGTCCGTTCTTCAGCGTCATTTGCGCCAGCGATTCGCACGCGATCGGCGCAGCCGTGGCTGCGTTCGACGCGTCCAGTGTCGCCGCGCCGAGCAGGGCAACCAAGATGGCGATTCTCATGGGCACCTCTACCGGATCGGTTTCGGACTTACCGTCGCCATCGGCCCGATGATCCTGTTCGGATCGGCATTGGCCTTGGGCCGGAACATCTGCGAGCGATCGTTGGAGACTTCCGTCACATACAGGTTGCGCGCCGAATCGACGCTGATCTGGTGCACGCCGTCGAACTGTCCAGGCAGGGCGCCGGTTCCGCCGATGTCGAGAATGTAGTGCCCTTCGAGGTCGTACTTCACCAGCCGATCCGTCGTCCAGTCGGCGACCCAGACGAAATCATCCTGCGTGACGGTGTGGGCGAGCACGGCAGAGTTGTAACCGGTGGGCCACATCGCCAGGAACTTTCCGTTCTCGTCGAACACCTGCATCCGGTGATGCTCGCGATCGGCGACGAACAGCCGCCGGTCGCGGCTGATGCCGATGCTGTGCACGGACCAGAATTCGTACGGCTTCGGATTCGCAGGATCGACGGGAGGCCGTCCCCAGTCCATCAGGAACTTTCCGGTGCGATCGAACTTCGCCACGCGCGTGCCGGCGTAGCCGTCGGCAACGAAGAACGTGCCGTCGGGCAGCCACGCGATGTCGGTGGGTCGATTGAAATTGTTCGGGCCGCGTCCCGGCACGCCTCGCTCACCCATCGTCTTCACGAGCGTCCCGTCGTTGGTGAAGACATTGATCTCGTGCATGTCGTCGTCGACGATCCAGATGTGCTTTGCAGGATCGTACGGGTTCATCAGGATCTTGTGGGGCCCGCGGCCCATTTCTCCGGGGCCGGTGCCCCGGGGCGGCGCCAGGTATTTGTCGTGCTGGAGCCACTCGACGATCGTCTTGCCGGTGCCGTCCACGGCGAAGACCAGATGGTGCCGCCGCATCTCGTACGGGTACGCGGTGCCCGAGTAGTCGCGCCTGCCGGTGTTGGTCCGGCGCGGATTGAGAAGACACGCGCACGTCCACGGCTCGGCGCCGGGCGGCAACGAGATCTCTCCACGCTGCATC
>JALDXK010000057.1:0-16653 GCA_032155105.1 Acidobacteriota bacterium | reverse complement strand
CCGGTGTTCGAGTCGGCAAGCTGACTGTGGCCGTTGTGCGCGAGCGAGAGGTAGCGGCCGCCGCGATCGTGGAACTCCTTGACGCGCGTGATGTCGGTGCCGATCGGGTAGGCGTTCTCGATGCCGATCAACGCGACTTTCTTCCCCGACTTCGCGATGCGCGGCACGTCTGCCGCCGTCAACGCCAGTTCGATCTGGCCCGGCGCGATCTCTTTCGTCAGGTGATGCACGGCGTCGAACTTGGCCACCGCCTGCTTGTACGCACTGGCGTAGCCCTCAGGCGTCATCGGCCCCTGGCCCACGTAGACGATGAAGAAGGCGGCGTCGAGTCCGCCTTCGACCATCTTCGGCAGGTTGACCTGCGTGTCGAGGCGTTGCGTGTAGTTCTTGGCGCGCGTGAAGTTGTCGGGGTTGATGTCGGCGTGCGTGTCGAGGGTGATCACCCGATCGTGAATCGCGCGCGCTTTCTGGATCAGGGCCGCGTCGGCCGGCGCCTGGGCGAGCGGCCTGCCGGCGGCAGCCGTCAGGACCAGGGCAATAGCAGCGACGAAAGACATGGGGCGCGTCATAGTCCGGTGATGTTAACCGAATCCGCCTTCGCTCGCGTGACTTGCGGCGAGCTTCCGCCTTCGGCGCGCCTGCGCCGGACAAGTCGACGGACAGGCCTGGTCAAGATCAGCGCGCGATCGTGAACGGCCTGACCGTGCGCGAGACGACAGAGCCGCGGACGAGGATCTCGGCGCGGGCCTCGTACGACCCCGGCGCCAGTACGCCAATCGGCAGCGTGGCGCGGGCCACCGACCAACCGCCATCCTGCCCGGAGAGCGTTGCCGCTGCAGACACCAGTGCATCCGCCGCACCGCTCGCGGCAATGTGCACGCGAACCGCGTCCGGGCGCGGCGCCCTGCCATGGCTGTGCATCTCGAGGTACGCCATCACGGTCGTGCCGGAGACGCGATCGATGAATGGATCGAGCGGGTCGTTCGCTGCGGCCGGTGGAGGGGCCAGCATCAGGTCGCCAAGGTGCAGTTGGTTCGCGGCGGTTGGCACGACGCGGAAGACGCGTTCGACGCTGCCTTGCCGTCCGAAGGCATCGATCGCCGCCGCGCGAAGCGTATACGTGCCCGGCGGCACCACCGAACTGAACGAGTAGCGGCCATCGCGCGCCTGATGCGCCGCCGTCGCGGCGATCACACCGGCGCCGTCGATCAGCACGAAGCCGAGAAAGGTGCCCGACGCCGTACCGTTGGCGCCCGCTTCGGCGCTGATGACGACGCGGACTTTTTGCTGGACGGGTTCCGCATAGGCGTAGGTGGCGATCCGCAGCGGCAATTCGGTCGCCGGTTGCAGCGAACGCAACAACGCCGTGAGCTCGGCGCCGCGCGCCGCCGGATTCGGCGCCGGCAAGGTGAACCCCGTGCGCGCGCGCAATTCGGCGCCGCGACGCGCCAGCGACACGCGAATGCGATGCGGCTTGCCGTCCCGATCGCCGTCGCGCGCTTCGAATGCGAGCAGGTAATACCCCGCGAGCTCCCGGGCGATGCGCTCGAAGGGCTTCGGATCCGTGCCGACCTGGCGGAACACCGCGCCGCGCGCGGCGCCGGCGACGCGCGACACGCCGTCGTGACGCACGTTCAGATCGCGCGACGCCGTCGGCGAGACGCGATCCTGCGCCGCTTCGAACGCCGGCATCTCGAGCTGCAGCCCGTAAATGGTGACGCGGGCAGCCTGCGCCTGCGCCGCCAGCTGCGAGAGATCGATGCGCCGCGCATCGACGATCATCCCCTCGGACACCAGGACAATGGTCTTCGGGCCGGGAAGATCCTTCAGGCTGGCGATCAAGGCCTGCAGCGACGCCACCGACATGCCGGCCTGCATATGCGCGAACTGCGCCATGGCGCGTGACTCCTGCTCGACCTGTTCGGGGCAGGCATCGCGTCCGCCGCCCGCATCCTCCGCGGCGCGGGCCACGTTGACGTACTCAGTAAGGGCGCGGCCGCACTCGCGCAGCACCGCATCGGCCAGCCGCGACCGGCTGCCCTCGGCGATCTCGATCGCTTCGCTGATGCCAAGATTGAGCTGCTGCGACAACGGATCACCGGTGCCGATCAGCGATTCGAGGTGGCGGCGCAACGCCGCGCGATCGCGCGACAGCGTCAGGCGGTCGGCGCTGGTCAGCCCGACGACGCCGACGCGATCGGCCGGCGGCAGCGCTTCGATGAATCGTGTCGCAGCCACGAGCGCGTGCTTGCCCTCGAGCCGCCGGATGTGCGGTTCGTCGACGGCGACGACGATGATGCGGCCGGCGTCGGCGCCTTCATTGGTACTGAAATGTGTCGAGGGCACGGAGGAAAAGGCGACGGAGGACACGGAGGCTGCGCAATCGGCGCAGTCGGTAGAAACGAACTGTGCGGACGCAATCGGCCGAGGACGGCCATCGACCTCGATGCGGAAGTCTTCGGCCCGCAACTCGCTCAGCGGACGCCCGTCGGCGTCGTGGACGGCGGCATCGACGGTGACCAGGTCAACGCCCGTGCGGAAGGTCGGCTGCGCGGCCGCGACGGTCCAGCCGGCGGCGAGCACCGCCACCCATCCCAACAAACGTGAGCAATCCCTTGACATGGATGCCTCAGCAGTCCATTTTAAGCCTGCCGCGAAGTGACTAACCGCGGTTTTCCCGGGATCGACGCCAGTGTCCGGGGACGAATTGCATTGAACCCGCTTCCCTTTGGAGGATGTCTTGACGCAGCCTCGCAAGCCTTTGCAACGTACTCTCGCTCTGTTTGGCCTGGTGGCGTTCGCCCACCTGGCCCTGGCCGGCGCCGTCCACGCGCAAACGGGCACCGCCGCGCTCGTCGGGGAGGTGACAGACACGCAGAAGCAGGTCATCCCCGGCGCCACGGTCACGCTCACGCACGCGGCGACGTCGGCCTCGCAGATTACCATCACGGACGACCGCGGTAACTTCCGCCTGTCCAACGTGCAGCCCGGCCTCTACACCTTGAAGGTGGAGCTCGCCGGGTTCAAGACCGCGCAGGTCGAGCGGATCAACCTCCAGGTCGACAGCGTGATGCGCGAGACGGTGGTTCTCGAGGTCGGCGGCATCGCCGAAACCGTCAGCGTCGTCTCGGAGACCACCCATCTCAACACCACTGACGCGAGCGTCGGCAACGTGATGTCGCGCGAGCAGATTCGCAGCCTGCCGGTGGAGGCGCAGAACGTGGTGCACCTGCTCAGCCTGCAGCCCGGCGCGGTCTTCATTCCGACGAGCAACCCGGCGACGGTCGACCCGCGCTATGGCTCGGTGGGCGGCGCGCGCGCGGACCAGCAGAGCGTCACGCTCGACGGGATCGACGTGAACGATCCGCAACTGGCCACGGCCTACACCTCCGCGATCCGCATGACGCAGGAAGCGCTGCAGGAATTCCGTGTCAGCACCTCGAACTACAACGCCGAGATGGGACGCTCGAGCGGCCCGCAGGTGTCGCTCGTCACGCGCAGCGGGACCAACCAGTACGACGGGTCCGGGTATTGGACGTTCCGTCGCACGGCGACGTCGACCAACGAGTATTTCCTCGAGCTGTCACAGGAGGCGGCGGGCCAGGAGAGCAAGGCCCCGAAACTCGACAAGGACATTTTCGGCGGATCGTTCGGTGGTCCCATTCAGCGCAACAGGCTGTTCTTCTTCGCCAACCTCGAGAGCCTGAAAGAAGCAAGCGAGGCGCCGGTCCTGCGTAACGTGCCGTCGAACTCGATGCGCGACGGCGTGCTGATGTATCAGTGCGCCTCCGCCGGGGCATGCCCGGGCGGTTCCGTACGCGGCGCGACCGGCAACCACACGGTGCCCGCTGGTTGGTACGGGATGACACCGGCGGAAATCGCCGCGATCGATCCGCTGGGCATCGGCCCGAGCCAGGCCGCACTGCAGTATTTCCGCCAGTTCCCGGCGCCGAACGATCCGGGTCGCGATGGCCGCAACTTGATGGATTACCGCTTCGCCGCGCCGATCGAGAACGACTTCTTCAATCTCGTGAGCCGCGTCGATTACAAGGCCGCCGACAACCACAGTTTCTTCGCGCGCGTCGGCAAGCAGGACGACACCATCAATACCGCCCCACAGTTCGAGGATCTCGATCCGCTGCGCCAGCGGCTGTTCAACAACTGGGGCGGCGCGGTCGGCTACGACGCGGTGCTGTCGCCGACGATTACCAACAGCTTCCGCTACGGCTTCACCAAGATCGACGAGAACAACGCCGGCCTGACCAACAGCAACTACACTACGTTCCGGTTCATCTCGCCGTACGATGGCATCGGGTCGTCGTTTACCGATACCCGGCAAACCCCGACGCAGAACTTCGTCAACGACCTGTCCTGGTTCAAGGGCCGGCACACGATGAAGGCGGGCACCAACATCCGCTTCACGCGCGTGCCCAAGGACCGTTTCCAGAGCTCGTACCTCAACGCCACCGTCAACCCGTCGTGGGTGGCGGGCATCGGCCGGCGCAACATGCCGGGCAGCGCGTTCTGCACCGTACCCGGCTGCAACCTGCCGGCGGTCGCGACGGGTTTCCAGGCTGGGTATGCCGACACCTGGCTGAACATCCTGGGCGTCCTGTCTCAGGCCACGCAGCGCGCCAACTACAACAAGGACGGCACGCCGCAGGCGCCGGGCACCGCGGTATCGCGCGAAATCGCGTCGGATGAGTACGAGTGGTACATCCAGGACGCCTGGCAGCTGCGTCCGAATTTCACCATCACGGCCGGCCTTCGCTACAGCCTGTATTCGCCGCCGTACGAGACCAACGGCATGCAGGTCGCACCGACGGTGAGCATGGGCCAGTGGTTCGACCAGCGCGTGGCGAACATGAATGCCGGCATCCCCTCGAACGCCAGCGAGATCATCACCTTCGATCTCGCCGGCCCGAAGAACAACAAGCCGGGCTTCTATGCGTGGGACAAGAACAACTTCGCGCCGCGCGTCGCGGTGGCGTGGACACCGAAGGAACGCATGGTCGTCCGCGGCGGCTACTCGAAGGTGTTCGATCGCGTCGGCGTCGGCCTCGCCACGAACTTCGACGAAGGCTTTGCCTTCGGTATGTCGACGCAGATCAGCAGCCCGTTCGGCGCCGCTTATGAAACCAATCCTGGCGCGCGCTTCGTGAACACCACCACCATGCCGCCGACCATGCCGGCCGCGCCGGCGGGGGGGTTCCCGCAGACGCCGCCGTCGCGCGCGGGCATCATCACGCAAAGCATCGACGACACCCTCGTCACGCCGTCCGCCCACATGACCAGCGCCATCATCGGCTACGACCTGAGCCGCAACTACACGATGGAAGTCGGCTACGTGGGCCGCTTCGGGCGCGACATGCTCATCCGCCGCGACCTGGCGATGCCGCTGAACCTCGTCGACCCGTCATCGCGGATGGACTACTTCACGGCCGCGCAGACCATCATCAAGGCGGCGCAAGCCGCGGGCATCGGCGCCAATTCAGCCGCGGGTGCATACGCCGCCCTGCCGGCCCTGGCCTACTGGGAGAACATTTTCCCCGGCGCCGCGGGCGGTGGCCTCAGCGCCACTCAGGCGATCACGCGCGCGTTCATGCAGAACGGTCCGGACTGGATCACCGCGCTCTACGACATGGACACGTCGTGCTCGCCGGCGTGCAGCAAGTTCGGCCCGTACGCCTACTTCGCCGAGCAGTACGATTCGCTCGCGGCGATTAGCTCGATTGGCCGCTCGAACTACAACGGCATGAACCTCACGCTGCGCCGCCGCTTCTCCGATGGCGTCCAGTTCGACATCAACTACACGCTGGCGAAGTCCGAAGACATGGGGTCGCAGGTCGAGCGCGGCAGCGGCTTCGGCAATTTCAGCAACGGCGGCAGTTCGGGGTTCCTGATCAACTCGTTCGATCCCGAGCTCACCTACGGCACCTCGGACTTCGATGTCCGCCACCAGATCAACACCAACTGGCTGGCGGAGCTGCCGTTCGGCCAGGGTAAGCGGTATGGCGGCGGCGTCAGCAACGCGGTCAACCATTTGATCGGCGACTGGTCGGTCGCGGGCCTGCTGCGCTGGACCAGCGGCTTCCCGTTCAACGTCGCCAACTGCCGTTCGTGCTGGGCGACCAACTGGAACCTCACGGGCAACGCGATGCTCGTCGATCCGGGCCGGTTGCCGGAAACAGAGACGGTCGAAAACGCGGTTGACGGACGCCCGAGCCCGTTTGCCGACGCCGCCGACGCGCTCACCTACTTCCGTCGCGCGCTGCCGGGCGAGCAGGGTGTGCGCAACCTCTTCCGCGGCGACGGCTACTTCAATATCGACCTCAGCGTGAGCAAGGCGTGGCGCGTGGGCATCGCCGATCACCGGCTGCGCTTCCGCTGGGACACCTTCAACGTCACCAACGCGGCGAAGTTCGACGTCGCGCAGCTGACCAACACGCCGGACCTGACGGGCTTCGGCCGCTACAACGGCACGCTGGCGACCTGCGACGCGCAGGCCGGACGCTGCATGCAGTTCGCGCTCAGGTACGAATTCTAAGGACTTGGGGCTTGGGACTTGGGGCTTGAAAACCCACAGGTCCCAAGTCCCATCACAAGTCCCAAGCCCATCCCAAGTCCCAAGTCCCAGGTCTCAAGTCCCTGGGTTCCCGGCTAGCATTCAGTCTGATGGGTGATGTCGCGCGATTGCATCGCGAGGCCGGAGCGGAGCGGTGGCAGGTCACCCCCGAGGTGTTCGCGGATGCGCTGGCCAGGAGCACGGCCAAGGCATTCGCCGGACGCACTCCATCGGCCGCGGACATCGATCGCTATCAGCGGTCGCTGCATCTCGCCGACCTTGCGCTCGCCTGCGCCTGCGATGCGAGCCACGAAGGCGCATGGGATCACTTCGTCGCCGAGTACCGCCCCGCGCTGTATCGCGCCGCGGATGCGATCGACCGCTCAGGCAACGCGCGCGAGATCGCCGACGGCCTCTACGCCGAGCTCTACAGCCGTTCGCTGTTTCGCTATTTCCACGGCCGCAGCAGTCTCACCACGTGGTTGCGATCGCTCGTCTCGCAGCGGTACGTCGATCGGTTCCGATCGCAGAAACGCCTGGCGCCGCTCCCTGAAGAAACGTCCCCGGCCGCACTCGCCGCGCGTCCGTCTGCGGAGCATCCGGATCGGTCGAGGTTCGTCGCGGCGATGCAGGCCGTGCTCGCTGCCGCCCTCACCGCGCTCGCCCCGCGCGACCGGCTGCGCCTTCGCTGCTACTATGCCGAGGAGATGACGCTCGCCGCGATCGGCCGGGTCACGCGCGAACACGAAGCCACGGTGTCGCGGCAACTGGCCAGGACGCGCAAGGACCTGCGAGCCGGAGTCGAGCGCCGGCTGCGGGACGAACACGGGTTCTCGCCCGCCGCCATCGCGGAGTGCTTCTCATCCGTAGCCGAGGATGCGGGCACGCTCGATCTGGACGTATTGCTGAAGGAGCGTTTACCCACCGACCTGTCCGCCGGCCCGTCCGCCGTAGCGCTTTGCGCGGAGGTGGAAGCTAGGAATTCTGGCCAGCGGGCGAAGGTGGGCAAGGAATCCGCGGACGATCGTTCCAATCATGAGGACGTGTCGTGACCACCGATCGCAACTGTCTTGACGCCGAAACGGTGGCCGCCTGGATGGACGGCGGTCTCGATGCCGCGTCGGTCGTGGCGGCGGAAGCGCACGCCTCGTCTTGCGAGCGGTGCCAGGCATTACTCGCGACGGTGGCGAGCACGTTGCCCGTTGGCACGACGCACGAGGCACGAGGCACCGCCAGGTTCTGGAAATGGTGGCTCGCGCCGATCGCCGCTACTGCGGCAGCGGTGACGCTCTGGATGGTGGTGCCGCAAACGCCGATGCAATCGCCGCCGGCAACGCCGCTGGCGCGAGACGACGTGAAGGCGCAAGCGCCGGCGGCCCGGGCCGATGCGCCGGCGCCGGCCGCCAGTGCGCCATCTCCGGCGGAGGAGCGCGCACCTGGAGATTCGCGGCGTAACGTGCCCGCGGTGACGCAGGAATCGAAGGCGCTCGCCGACGCCGATACCGCGAGCCGCAATGCCGCCGCCGGCAACCGGGTCGATCAGCAAGCAAAACGTGAAGAAGCCGCGCCGCTCGCGGCGGAGATGCGCCAGGCCATGCCGGCCGCAGCGGCACCGCCCGTGGAAGTAGCCGCGGCCGAACGTCTCCGCGAAGCACCCGCTGCACCTGTTGCACCCGTCGCAACCGCTGCACCCGCCGAATCGCAACTCCGCAAACAAGTCGCTGCACCCGTGATCGTGTCGCCCGATCCGAACAGCAGGTGGCGCGTGACCGCGCCCGGCACGATAGAAAGGTCGGAAGACGGCGGGCGGGTCTGGCTCCCGGTGCGCATCAACGCCAAGGAAGACGTGCTCGCCGGCGCCTCGCCAAGCCGGCTCACGTGCTGGCTCGTGGGTCGAAACGGGCTCGTGCTGCTGGCCACCGACGGCACGAATTTCACACGGCTGCCCTTCCCGGCTTCCGTCGATCTCCTGTCGGTCACCTCGCCAGAACCCCGCATCGCCACCGTCACAACCGCCGACGGCCGCACCTTCCGCACCACGGACGGCGGCCGCACGTGGCGGCAGTAGGAGCGTCCGTAGCGTCCGTGGCCTCGGTACCCTCCGTGCCCTCCGTATTCTGAGTATTCCCTCCGTGTTCTCGGAGACCGCAAGTTTCCTGACGCCCCGCGTTCTAAGAGCAAGGGGGTTTCAATGTCTGCTCGCACCTATCTTGCCGTTCTCGGAATTGCCGCCGGTGTCTTCCTGCTCCGGCCGGAGTCGCAGCCCATCGTCGAGGCCGAACCGGCGATTCCCGAATCGGCGCCCGTCGCCGAAGGCCAGGACCAGACCACCACGCTCGATGATCAATCCGAGCTGGCGATCACCGTCTACAACTCCGACGTCGCGCTGGTGCGTGACGTCCGCAACCTGCAGCTGGCGCGCGGCACCGGCAGCCTGCGGTTCATGGACATCGCCGCCACCGTCAATCCCGCGACGGTGCATTTCCGCTCGCTCACCGAACCGTCGCTCGTGGACGTGCTCGAGCAGAACTACGAGTACGACCTGCTCGAACCCGACAAGCTGTTGCGGAAGTACGTGGGCCGCGAAGTGACGCTGATGCGCACCCGCAGCGAGAATGGCAGCACGCGCCAGGAGGAAGTGAAGGCGCTGCTCCTCAGCTACAACCAGCAACCGGTGTGGAAGATCGGCAACGAGATCGTGACCGGCATCGGCGCCGATCACATCCGCTTTCCGGAGCTGCCCGACACGCTGTATTCACGGCCGACGCTGATCTGGACGGTGCAGAACGACGGGCAGGCGAAGCACCGCGTCGAGGCCTCATATCTCGCCAGCCGGCTGGCGTGGAACGCCGATTACGTGCTGACCGTGGCGCGCGATGATAAAGCCGCTGACCTCAACGGCTGGGTGACGCTCACCAACAACAGCGGCACCGCGTTCCGCAACGCGAAGCTGCAGCTGGTGGCCGGCGATCTGAATCGCGTGCGACAGCAGCTGAACAAGGTGATGGCCGACGTGGCCGAGCGCCGGGCGTCGGCGCCCGCCGCGGAGATGATGCAGGAGGCGTTCTCCGACTATCACCTCTACACGATGCAGCGGAAGACCACGATCAACAACAGCCAGACCAAGCAGGTGAGCCTGCTCGAAGGCACCGACGTGCCGACGCTGAAGCGATATGTGGTGGAAGGACAGAGCCATTACTACCACAACCATCAGCACCCCGGCGCCCCGATCAAGGACTTGGTGCAGGTCTACTACCAGTTCAAGAACGAAGCTAAGGCGGGCCTCGGCATTCCGATGCCGGCGGGCGTGCTACGCGTGTATCAGCAGGACTCCAGGGGCGGCGTGCAGTTCGTCGGCGAAGACCGCATCATGCACACGCCGAAAGACGAGACGCTGAACGTCAAGATCGGCAACGCTTTCGACGTGGTGTGCGAGCGCAAGCAGGTCGACTTTCAGAAGATCGCCACCAACGTCTACGAGTTCGAGTACGAGATCACCCTGCGCAATCACAAAGCGTCGTCGATCTCGGTGGAAGTGAACGAGCCGATCGGCGGCACGTGGCGGATGCTCCGCTCGTCGCACGAGTGGACCAAGACCTCGGCATGGACGGCGCAGTTCAAGGTGCCGGTCACCTCCGACGGCACGGGCGTGCTGAAGTACCGCGTCCGCGTGACTTACTAGCCCTAATCGGTCTTGCCCTAATCGGTGCTTAATCGGTGGCCGGAAAGGAGAAACGCCCGAGCCGTAAGGCTTCGGGCGTTTCAATGCGCGTAATGCGCGTCCCGGTGGTAGCCGGAACAATTACTTACCTCTAACTCTATCCTGCGCGTGCCTGGGCCTAGGTTCCACAGTCACGCGCCACACTGGTCCGGTGGATCGTTCATTTCCACCTCACTTTCAGAAACCGTGTTTGTACCTTTCTAATTACGCCTCTCCGCGAGCAGAGTCAAGCACATCTGAAAAATTAATTTTGGTGATCTCCACCATCGCGTGTCATCGCTAAGGTGTCATGCCCGGACTGTATGTGGTGATAAAGGTCCGGATCGCTTCCGCTTCCACCATATCCCGTGCCCGGAAGCGAACGGAATGTGCGTCGGTGCGCTCGAACACTGGTAGAAATGCCAGCGTCTCGGCGGCTGTGTAATTCTTGAAGCTGATGTCGACGGTCACCGGTGTCGTCACCTTGTAGGGCTTGAACTCCGATCGCCGCCCCATGGCAGATTTCACGCGGGCGGCAATCACGTCGTAGGAAGCCTGGGGCGTCAGGGTGATCGCTGAGTGGAAACCCAGCGTCTTCTTGGTTTCCGCCGCCTCGATATTTCCCACCGCCGCACGCACCTCCGCGATGGCGGCATCGTCGCCCGACATCATGATCACCGGCGCGTTGAAGTGGCCCGCAATCGCTGCGGCCCACGAGCCCTCCGAAACGTTCACACCGTTCAGCGCCACGCGCGTGAGCGTCCCGCTCGAGAAGGTATGGGCGCGCACCCCCTTCACGTTGTTGGTCGACGCGTGATAGCCGATGAAGATCACCGCGTCGACCTGCTGGTCGACGCCGGCGACCATGCCGAGCTGGCGCGGCCACGAGCGGATGACGCGCACGTCAGGCGGAAACTGTTCGATCAGCAGGTTCTCGCCGTTGCCGTGGGCGTCGGTGACGATGATGTCGGTGGCGCCGGCCGCCTTGGCCGACGTGACCGCCGCCAACGCTTCGCGCGTCATGAAATCACGGAAGCGCCCGTACTCGAACCCGGTGGGCCCGAGCTGATCGCCGGTGACGGTACCGGCCACGCCTTCCATGTCGACCGAGATCAGCACGCGCAGGCGGGTCTGCGCGCTGGCGGGAAGCAAGGCCACGACAACAGCAATCAGCAGGACCGCAATCGTTTTCATGAGCATCATCTCCGGGAGTCGGTGTGGGGCGGAATGGCCGGCGGCAGCGCCATCAGCACCAATGTGGCCAGCAGGTATCGCGAGTAGAACACATTCTGTATCCACGGCGTCAGCTGCTCGATGGTGGCGAACCGACGACCCGCGGGCACCATCATGGCGGCGACGCACGCGCACACCACGGCCGCGTGCAGCGGGCGTGAATCGCGCAGCAGCACGAGGTGCAGCATCACCAGCGGCAAGGCCAGCACGAACGTGTGCCCCCATCCCAGCGGGGCGATCACCGCGGCGAGCGCCATCACCGCCGCCGCACTATCAACCGCCTCCACGCGCGGACCGCGGGACGCACGGCGCCACAGCAGGGCAATCATCACCACACCGAACGCCCAGTTGACGCCGCGGACGACCCCGCCAACGGTGACCGCCTGTTCCCCGGTCCAATTCAGGAACCGCTCCGGCGGTATCGCGAAGCGCTCGATGAATGCGACCAGCGATTGATTCACGATGTGAATCGCGGTCTTGTCGAAACGCAGCGGCAGGACCTCGTTGACGTAGGACTGGTAGGCCGCAATCGGCACGAGCGGCAACGCCACGATGACGACGACGGCGCCGACGATGATCGCAGCGACGATACGGCGCCATGCGTCACGGTTCCAGAGGCCGATCGCAATCATCACGACCGGGTAAATCTTCAGCCACACGCCCATCGCGAGAAACGCCCCGCCAGCTGCCGGCCATCTCCGGCCAAGGGTGACAAACGCCACCATGCAGAGAGCCACGAACGAGTTGACCTGTCCGAAGATCGCGTTGCTGTAGGTGGGGCCAAGGGCGACGGCGATCACACCTGCGGCAACCATCACCGGCGAATCGACGGCGAGCCCGCGCCGACCGAGGTAACGCAGCCACAGCACGATCGACATGATCACGGCGGCATACGAGGCGACGGTGAACTGAAGCAGGGCATCGCCGAGGGCGAGGTGCGACAGCGCGACGAACGGCAGAATGGCCGGCGGCGGATACGCGAATCCGGCGATGACGTCGTCGGAGAGCCGATAGAGCTGCGCCGGATCGGCGCGGAACCGCAGCGCCGCCTCGTAGTAGTAGTGGAAGTCGGTTTGCAGGGCGTTCGGGTTCGCGGCGAGCGGCAGCAGGACGGCCGCGATCAGCGTCCACGCTTCGTAGATCAGCAGCGCCCCGGAGACGCCCGCGAGAATCCACAACACCGCCGCTATTATAGAAGCCTCAGCGGATGCTCATCGATAAACCCAGGGTCGTCGTCGTGATGCCGGCGTACAACGCCCAGCACACCCTCGAGAAAACGTGGCGCGAAGTGGTGGCCCACGACGTGGTCGATCTCGTCATCATCGTCGACGATGCGAGCCGCGACGACACGGCGACGCTCGCGCGCGGGCTCGATCGCGTGGTCGTGGAGGTGCATCCCAGGAACCGCGGCTACGGCGGCAACCAGAAAACCTGTTACCGGCTCGCCCTGAAGCACGGCGCCGACATCGTGGTGATGGTGCATCCCGACTATCAATACACGCCGAAGCTGGTTCCGGCGATGGTCGGCATGGTGTCGAGCGGACTGTATTCCTGCGTGCTCGCGTCCCGGATCCTCGGCGGCGGTGCACTGTCGGGCGGGATGCCGATGTGGCGCTACGTGGCGAATCGATTCCTCACCCTGGCGGGAAACATCCTGCTCGGCACCAAGGTGTCGGAGTTTCACACCGGCTATCGCGCCTATTCGCGCGAGTTGCTCGAGGCCCTACCCCTCGACGCCAACTCGGACGACTTCGTGTTCGACAACCAGGTGCTCGCCGAGACCGTGTGGCTGGGATTTCAAATCGGCGAGGTGTCGTGCCCGACGCGCTACGCGCCTGATGCGTCATCCATCAACTTCGCCCGCAGCGTGAAGTACGGCGTCGGTTGTCTCAACACCGCCGCGCAGTTCAGGCTCGCGAAGTGGGGACTGTTTCGATCGAGCCGCTTCCCGGCCGATCGTCACCTTGCTTACAGCACCTCGAACTAGAGTGCGTACGGTGCGTACAGGTGCGTATGGTGCCTCCTGGTCTTACAATACCTGCCGCCATCTTGCGAATTGTGCGAAGAACAGGATCAGGAATGGCACGAAGACGGCGCAGACCGCGAGGAACGCGGCGCGAGACCGCAGCAGCATGGCCAGGCCGATGAAGACCGGGAACAGCACCGCGGTGAAGCGCCCGGTGCCGTCGAGGCCGTTGACCAGTGCCATCCCGACCGACGCCAGCGCCCATACCGCCAGGCCCACGCCGAGCGTGCGGCTCGCGTAGATCACCACTACGATCGAGACCGGGATCAGGCTGACGTACCAATAGCCGAGCAGGTTCCGAGTCAGCTCGAACTCGCGCAGGCACTCGCTGACGCTGCCGCAGCCGAACACCGATCCCTGGAAGAAGTAGCGGAAGTCTCGCTGCCAGGCCACGAGGCCCGAGGCGCGGTTCCATCCCTCCTGACGTGCGTGGAGAAACGCGATCGGATCTCCGTAGCGCAGGTAGTAATACGCGGCGATCAGCAGGGGCCCGGCGGCGAGAATGGCCAGGGCCGGCCACTGCCTGGTCAGTGAACCGATCTTGAAATCGTGCTGACGCAGGTACTCGAGCACGATCGCCGGGTACAACGCCAGGCCCGGGATCCTCGTCATCGATGCCAGGGCGGCAAGCGCGCACGCCGCCGTCCAGCGGCCCTCGTACGCCAGGGCCAGCGCCCATGCGGCAAGACAGAAGTAGAAGGCGTCGGCGTAGACCGCGGTCAGGAAGAACGAAAACGGAAATACCGCCATCAGCCATACCGCACGAACGGCCACATCCGCGCCGGCGAGCTTCGTCGCAAGCCGGTGCACTGCCTTCAGCCCGAGCAGGAACGACGCTGACGAGACGATCAACCCGCCAATGTAGAACGCGCGCTCGTGATCGAGCAGCAGGCGGAACGGCAGCGAGACGATCCACGACGCAAACGAATAGAGCGGGAAGAAGTTCGCCGTAGAGTGGCCCGACGGCAGAAACCTCGGCCGGTCGTTGACGAGGGCTTCGTACCACATCGAGTCCCATCGCACCCAGCCGTCGATCCAGTTGTTATGCGGAAAGACAATGCCCTGCCACGATTCAACGGGATGAGCGGGAAAGGCCGTGAGCACGGCAAAGCCAACGAGGACGAGCAGTAGCCGGGTCGAGATGAACGCGATCCAATAAGGGCGACGTGTCATCACTCAGCGTCTTACGGTCGTGGCTCCAGAGACACCAGGAACTCTTCGGGCGTCTCGACCCGCAAGCCATGACGCAGGGCCGCGAGGAAGTGGCGCCGGTTGTCGGTGATGACAACGTCGGCGTTCGCTGCCCGCGCCACCTCTGCGATGTGAGCATCGTAGACGCGGCCTCCGGTGATGTTGTCCGTGGCGGTGCCCTTGACGAACGGCAACCGCGACGACGCCGGGAGATCGTGAACGGTCATGCGACCAAGAATCTCCTCCTCGATGAGGCGCGCCGCGTCTGCAGCGGTGAGCCGGAACTCGGGCGGCACTCGTGTCGCCACCGCGTAGAACTCCAGACAGCAATGCCACGCCGTAGAGGGCTTTCCGATCTCTCGCGCCGCGATCATGTCCATGAGTCGCTGCGCAGGCCGGGCCTGCGGCCCGAAGTCGATGAGCCCGGCCAGCAGTACGCTGGTGTCCAAAAAGGCGGCTACGGCCATCGATTGCGCTCTTCGTCTACCAGGGCAGCCACGTCAACCTCGGGATTGGTCGAGCCTGGCGCGGGGCGTGCGATCAGACGTTTGCCGACTCGAACCAACGTGGGTCCGGTGGCGATCCGCTCCAGGCGGATACCGATGTCATCCATCGTGACCCGCAGAACCGCGCCCGGCACCCATCCGGCGCGCTCGCGAAGTGCCGCCGGGATGACCACTCTGCCTGCCTTATCAATGGTGGTAGTCATACCACAACTATACCATTCGGAAATCCCGTAAAAGTTCGTTGGCTTGGAACTCGTGGATGGCTCGAGCAGCAGTACAAAAAGAAGGCCGCGGGCGTCCCGCGGCCTGATGCGTTCACTTTGGAGGTTGAGGAGGACTAGTGCGCGCGAGCGCCGACCACGGCGGCCGTATCGAAAGCCCCTTCCGGCACCGCAGCCGGCGCGTCGACCAGGCACCACGCATCCTGGTCGGCGAGTATCTCCGCCGCCAGCGAGGTGTGGAGCGCGTGCCCGGCCCGGTGCGCGACGACGTGACCGACGATGGGATATCCGACCAACGCCAGGTCACCGACGACATCGAGAATCTTGTGGCGCACGAACTCGTCTTCGAATCGCAGCGCGTTCAGCACGTTGGTATCGCCAATCACGATGGCGTTTTCGAGCGAGCCCCCGAGCGCCAGGCCGTTCTGCCGCAGCCACTCCACTTCCTTCAGGAAGCCGAAGGTGCGCGCGGAGGCGATGTGATCCGCAAACGAGGCTTCGGTGATCCGCTCGGTGCGCGACTGGTGCCGCAGCATCGGGTGATCGAAGCTGATCGTGTAGCTGACCTTGAAATGATCCGAGGGATAGATCGCGATGCGCTTGTCGCCAGTGGCAATCTGCACCGGCTTGAGAACCTTGAGGTAACGGCGCGACGCCGATAGCGTCTTGACGCCGGCTTCCTGCAACAAATACAGGAACGGGGCGCTGCTGCCGTCCATGATCGGTACTTCACGGTGATTGAGTTCGATCACCACGTTGTCGATGCCGGCCGCGACCAGCGCGGCCAGCAGATGCTCGACCGTTTCCACCGTCGCCCCGGCCTTGCCGAGCACGGTGGCATGCTGCACGCCCGACACCTCGTTGACCAGCGCGGGAATTTCCACGCCCAGATCGGTGCGGCGGAACCGGATACCGGTGCCGGCGGCCGCCGGCTTGAGGGTGAGGGTCACCTTTTGACCGGAGTGCAGCCCGATGCCTGCGCACGAGATCTGCCGTTTGAGAGTTCGTTGAGCGTCCATCAGCTGGTCGTCAGTGCTCCTGTCCGAAGCAAAGACGATGCCCGGAAAATGGCGCCCAGGTCAAAATAGATAAGTTCCATTATTGCAACAGTTACACTGAAAAACTGAGCGGTGGGAACGGTACGCGTGTGTTTCTCCAGCCACAGAGGCAAAGGCCCGAACTGTGTCAATTCTTCGACACGCCCCGCTTAT
>JALDXK010000056.1:0-16737 GCA_032155105.1 Acidobacteriota bacterium | reverse complement strand
GACCAGATCACGCACCTGGCAGAGCCCTTCAACGTGCCGATGGCCGTGAGCCGGCGGGTGCTCGACCGCGACCTGGCGAGTCATTACGGTGCCGGCAAGAGCCTGTCCCTCCAGGTGGACGAGAACGACATCGGGCGCGACGAGATTCGGATCTGCAATCTGTCGGACGAGGGCAGCGACTGGGCGAACAAACAGGAAGACAAATACGCGATTGATCCGGTGCTGGGCCGCCTCGTTCTGCCGGAAGGGCAGGCGCCCGACGCCCGCGTGCGCGTCACCTATCACCACGGCTTTAGTGCCGAAATGGGCGGCGGCGAGTACGGACGCGCGGCCACGTTCGATGGCGACCTGACGCCCACGATCAAGGTGCCTTCAGAACAGCCGACCATTCAGGCAGCCCTGGACCAGCTCGCGGCGTCCGGCGGCGCAGTCGAGATCGAGAACAACGACTATTACCTCGAGACACCGCACATCAACGTCGCCGCGGGAAAGAAGGTTGAACTGCGCGCGGCCGACCACCGGCGGCCGGTTCTCGTGCTGAATGGCGCGCTCCTGATCGCTGGTGGGGCAGCCGCTCAAGTCGTGCTCAACGGGTTGCTGATCAGCGGCGGGACCGTACGCGTCCCAAAGGACACGGGCGGCCTGCCGAATGAGCTCGGACAGGTAACGCTGCGCCATTGCACGCTGGTGCCAGGCCCGAGCCCGGCGATCCGCAACGTGCCCGCGCAGCCCGCGATGCCGAGGCTGATTGTCGAAGCGCCGCATGTCGAGGTCGAACTCGATCGCTCCATCACCGGCGCGATCCGAAGCGTCGATACGGCCCGCCTCCGCATCAGTAACTGCATCGTCGATGCACTGGACGAGACCGCCGCCGCGTACGCCGCTCCGGATGGCGTGGGAGCGGGCGCGCCGCTGATCGTGATCAACAGTACCGTGATCGGCAGGGTGCACGCCCTGATTCTCGAACTGGCCTCCAACACGATCTTCGCCGCGAGCCGGGCAGAGTTTGATGCGGCAGGCCCCGTTCTCGCCGACAGGCTGCAGCAGGGCTGCGTGCGGTTCTCGTATGTCCCCGGCGGCTCTCGAGTACCGCGCCGGTTTCACTGCCAACCCGCCGGCGCTGAGTTCGCGGCGCGGGTGCGTCCCGTTTTTACCTCGTTGCGCTACGGTGACGCGGGCTATTGCCAGCTCAGCGAGCGAACGGCGATTGAGATCAGGCAGGGCGCAGACGATCAGTCCGAGATGGGGGCGTTTCACGATTTGTATCAGCCGCAGAGGAAGGCCAACCTGCGCGCGCGCCTCGATGAATACCTGCGCTTCGGGTTGGAGGCGGGAATCTTCTACGCAAGCTAAACACGTCCGAGGAAATGATGGGCGACATCAGCCGGAAAACGTTCGATCCCCGAAAGCATTACAGCGGCGTGCTTCAGCAGCAAGGGCGCGTACAGGTGGACGCCGATTGGAACGAGCAACTGGCGATCCAGCATCACCGCACGGAAACAGAGAGCCGCGATGTGATCGGTCAGTGCGGCGTGCCGGAGAAAGGCGGCGGATTCAAGATTGAGAAGACGCCGGATGCGCACGACCTGACGATCTCGCCCGGACGGATTTACGTGGAGGGTGTCCTGTGTGAATTGGACGCCACACCGGTGCCGGTGACCTTCACGCAGGACACCCAATCAGTGCACGGCGACCAGGCCGTGGTTGCCGCTTCGATCGTGGACCGTCGTCCATGGCTCACGGGCCAATGGGTAGAAGTCTCGGCTGCCGGCAAGCCGCCGAAGATGCTGCAAATCACCGCGGTCGATCAACGCCTGCTGACGGTGAGCGCCGACATCACGGAATACCGCACGGCCGACGCCGCTATGCGGCGAGTGGCCACCTACATCACGCAACCCGACTATCCAAACCCTGATTTCACCAGCGGCATCACCAGCCCGTTGACGAGCCCGCTCACCAGCCCGCCGAGCGGCTCTACGCAACTCGGTCTCGGCGACGGCACATACATCGTCTATCTGGACGCATGGCGGCGAGAGATCACCGCGCTCGATGACCGGCACATTCGCGAAGTCGCGCTGGGCGGTCCAGATACGTCAACGCGCCTCAAGACCGTGTGGCAAGTCAGACTCCTGCCCGTGACCGGAGCGGGCAATGGCCAGCCGACGTGCGCCACGTCATTCAACGAATGGGATGATCTGACCCGCGGCAGCACCGGAACACTGAACGCACGGACCTCGAGTGTCGTCGATCCCAAAGACCCGTGCCTGTTGCCGCCAAGCGCCGGCTACCGGCGCCTGGAGAATCAACTGTACCGGGTGCAAGTCCACACCGGAGGTGCGCGTGGTGTCGCGACCCTCAAGTGGTCGCGCAACAACGCGACGGTGGAAACCAGCATCGAGCAGATCGCCGGCAACAAGGTGACGGTCGCGGATGTCGGCAAGGACGAGGTGCTGGGCTTTGCAAACGGGCAGTGGGTCGAGGTGGTCGACGATGAGTCGGAATTGAAGGCCGCGCCGCGCCCGTTGGTCCAGATTGAGGGCGTGGAGCCCGGGACGCGCAGAATCACGATGAAGACGTCGCTGTCCACCCTGGAAAGCAAGCCTCGCTTGAAGCTCCGGCGGTGGGACCAGAACGGCACGGCGACGGCAGACGGCGTGGCGTCGATGGCGGACTGGATCGATCTGGAGGGCGGTATCCAGGTCAAGTTCTCAGAAGGTAATTACCGCGCTGGCGACTACTGGTTGATTCCCGCGCGCACGGCGACCGGTGACATCGAATGGCCGCCGTTCGAGATTCCGAACACGCAACCCCTTCCGCAGCCGGCAGCCGGTATCCGGCACCATTACTGCCGCCTTGCATTGGCAGTGGTACAGAACGGCGTGCTGACGCTCCAGGACTGCCGCCAGGTGTTTCCGTCTTTGACGGACCTCCATACCGAGGACGAGCCAGGGATCCACATCACCGCGGTGGATATCACGGACCAATCCCTGCGCAACGATGCCGATGTGCCGGCGCCCGTCCTGGCGAAGGGCATTCGCGTACGCTGCGACGAAAAAGTGGAGCCGGCGTCGATCGGGAACCCCGACCGGCCCAAACCCATATGCTTGGTCACGCTGGATGTCCCCTTTCCCCTCAATGACATTGACCGCGGACTGTGGGGCGACAACGTCATCGGATTTCAACCACTGGTTCTGGCATCAACCGTCACGGTTGATGGCGAGGGCATTCTCTGGGCGCCGATCGGTGCAACACAGGCGTGGCTGATGCGATTGCTCACGAGGATGAGCGACTTGAGGCTGGGCGATCGGGTGCTCGCCCGCCTCACGATGAAGGGCAACTTCATCTGGGCGGCGAAAGACCCGAACCTATACCTGGATGGGGAAGTCTTCGGATTCCAGCAAGACGGGGGCGCCAACACCGACATCCGGCTCCCGAGCGGTAACGGCCGCCGCGGCGGCGACTTCGAGATGTGGTTCTGGCTGGTGGCGCCGCCCGCGCCGCCGATTTTCAAGATCACTGGAGTACGCATTCTCAGGACCGTTTCGGGTCCAGATGATCCGAACCCCGCCGTGCTCGGCACCTTGACCGTTACAACCGCGTCGCCCGGGATTGAAGTGCCGGTCAGTGCCTCCCCTAATGCCATCGAGGTGCAGTTCAACACCGCTCCTGATGCCAACAGTCTCGTGACTGGAAAAACCGTTGTCGTCAACAGATCCACTGGTGCGGGTGTGCCGGGAGAGGTTCATTTCGTGGCAGGCAACACCACCGTGCGCTGGGTGTTGTCGGTTGCGGGCGCCGCCGGCCTGACGCCCGATCGTTATTTCGTCAGCCTGAAGGGCAGTGACAACCTGGCGATCACCGCGAACGGTGTCGCCCTGGATGGGGAGCCGACCGGACTCCCGACCGGCAACAATGTTCCCGGCGGCGACTTCGATTTCATTCTTTCGGTGAGCTAGCGCCGATCATGTTTCTCGACGCCCTCGCACCGCTGCAAGCCGACGTCGGCTACGGCGGCCTGGGTCTGCGCGGCAGTTTGGGCTACGAAGGCAAGCACGTCTCGGTGCAGCGTGAGTCATATCAGCACGCGCTGAGTACGCATCCGCCAGCGCGCCTGCTCTTTCATCTGGGCGGGCGTTTCGCGGGCTTCAATTCTCGCGTCGCTCTGAACGACGATGTGTCGGCCAGTGCGTCGCACGCGGACTTCACGGTGCTCGCCGATGGGCGTCCGGTGGCCACCGAGCCGTATGTCAGGGCCGGCGAGCCTCCGCGGGTGATCGATGCCAACGTCTCTGGCGCTGAGCTCCTGGAGCTGATCGTCCGGACCAGCCGTTGGGACTACTGTCACGCCGTCTGGCTCGATCCGCAGGTGCACGAGGTCTCGAACCACCTGCCCGCGCGCACGCTCCTCGACTGCCTTGGCCGCGCCGAGATCACGCTCCCCACGGCCCCTCCGCGCGCCGAGCGGTGCATCGCGACCGTCGTCTCACCAGGTTTCGAGACGATGCTGGACGACATGCTCGGTTCGCTCTTCGCCAATAGCAGGTGTCACGATGCGATGTTGGTGGTGTTCGGCCTGAACAGCAACGCGGCTTGCGAACAGGTCGTCGCGAAATACCAGGGCACGCTCATCCATTGCCGGCCGCACGCAGCGATCAATCCGATGAGCAAAGCGCTGCTCTATTCGGTGGCGCGGGTCGTCGATGCGCGGCAGTATCTCTGCCTCGACGCCGACATGCTGGTGCTGGGCGACCTGCGTCCGGTCTTCTCTGCGCTCGATGCCTGCCCGGACGGCACCCTCCTCGCCTGCCGCGAAGGCAACAACGGATCGCTCAATCACCTCGGCAAGGCGTTGCAGAACGTCTATGGCGGCAACCATTCGGACCTCCACAGATTGTCGGTCTCACCCGAAGAGGCTGCCTACTCATTAGTCGTGAACGATGGCCTCTTCGCTGGCGGGCGCGCGGCACTGCTGGCGTTGGATGGCGTCATCCGCACCATGCCGAACGCAGCAGCGTGGGCGGACGAGCATCGCACGGTCTGGTGGCGCAACCAGTTCGTCTTCAACCTCGCGCTGGCCAGGCTGCGATGCGGCGTCGAACTCGATTCAGGTTACAACGTGCAGCTGCACGCCCAGGACGTGCAGATCAGACAGGAGGGGGCGCGCGTGCTGGCCGGATGGCACGGGCGCCAGCCGCGTGTGCTCCACTTCAGCGGCGGGGCCAAGCGCAAATACCCTGAATGGCAGGGTGTGTTCGCCAGCGTGCCGGATCCACTGGTAGGCGCAGCCGGTCGAGGTGACGGCTATGCGGTCTTCCTCGATGCGCTGCGGTCCTGGGTCGGCCGTCACGGGTTGACCGGATTGGCCTGGTCGTTTTATGGCAGCACCAGTGGCGACAACGCGCAGGTCCGCGACGCCGCGACGCTGCCGCTGCTGGCGAACCTGCATTACCTCATTCGCTCGAATGGCTGCGTGCGGGTGTTGGAAACCGGCACGGCACGCGGCGTGTCGGCAGCCTGCCTCGCTTCGGCGATCGCCCACCGCGACGGTGCGTGCGTGGTCACACTCGATCCCTATTTGCATCCTGAGCGTGAAGAGCTGTGGGCCACGTTGCCGGAGCCGTTTCGCGTCTGCATCGAGGCCCGCACGGTTGACGCTCACGCCGGCATGGCTGCGGCATTGGCCGCCGGCGAACGGTACGATGCCGTGCTGCTCGACTCGATTCATAGCGAGGAACACGTGTGGGCCGAGTTTGAGCTCGCGGCGGAACTGGTCTGCGCGGGTGGATTGATCCTGATTCACGATGTGCGCTATGCCCACGGTACGGTCGAAGCGGCGCTGCGCCGAATCGAGGCGGCGGGCTATGGCGTGGTGCGCCTGTGGACGGCAGCAGGAGGAGTGGCCGAGGATGATCACCTTGGCCTCGCCGTGATTGAGAATCGCCTGCGTTACGCCAACGGATCAACGGGATGACGCGTGTCTGTATCGGCATCCATCTCTATGCCGAACCCGAGCGGCTGCAGGCGACGCTCGCCAGTCTTCAGGCGAATACCGGCGGCGACTATGAGCTACGGCTCCTGCTCGATGGCCCGGATGAACCTACCCAGGCACACGTCGCGACGTTGCGCGATCTGCCGCAATCGGGGACCGCAGAGCCGCGCGGCGCCGCGGCATGCCTCAACCGCCTCGCGACCGTGAGCGATGCCGACATCGTGGTGCTGCTCGAAAACGGCGCGTTGGTGGGGCCAGGATGGTTGGCGCATGTGCTCGCCGCACTCGACGCCGACCCGCGCAATGGACTGGCGGGCCCATCGACGAATCACTCCTGGAACGAGCAAGGCGTGTACCCGCAAAGCGGCGCCTCAGCCGATGCGGTCGCGCGCACGTCGCAGGAAGCCGCCCTGCGATTTGGCAACGAGGCACGAACGCTGGAGCCGCTCTACAGTCTCGCGGATTTCTGCTACGTGGTACGGCGCGCAGTCATCGGGAGCATCGGCGGAGCAGACGAGACTTATGCGCTCGGCCCGTGCTGGGAGATGGACTACAACGTGCGCGCCGCCCGCGCCGGCTGGCGCGGTGTGTGGGCCGGCGCGGCCTATGTGCATCGCTCGCCGTTCACGGCGAGGCGCCTATTAGAGGAAGCACACCGCCTGGAAACCAGCAAACATCTGTATCAGGACAGATTCTGCGGCGCACGTTTGCGGGGCGTGAAGTCAGACTACCGCTCGCACTGCCGCGGCGATGCGTGCCCGAACTTCGCGCCGCCAGACCTGATCGCGATTCGACAGGCGCTGCAGCCGCCGCCGAAGGACGCTGACCTCGGCGCGCGTCGCCCGACCGTGATCTCCCAGCCCGAGCCGTTGGTCAGCTGCATCATGCCGACCTGCAACCGTCGCTCCTTCGTGACGCAGTCGATGCGCTGCTTTCTTCGCCAGGATTATCCCAACCTCGAACTCGTGATCATCGACGATGGCTCCGACCCGGTTGCCGACTGCGTGCCAGACGATGCGCGCATCCGCTACCTCCGTCTCGATCAGAAGCGCACGATTGGCGCCAAGCGCAATGTCGGCTGCGAGCAGGCGCGAGGCGAGTTCATCGTTCACTGGGATGACGATGACTGGTATCCATCATGGCGTGTAGCTGCGCAACTGCGCGCGTTGATCGATCGCCCGGCAGACGTGTGCGGCACCAGCCGCATCTCCTATTACGACGCAGCCGCCGATCGTGCGTGGGAATACAAGTACAGCGGGCCGGGATCAGGCTGGGTGGGAGGGAACACCCTGGCCTATCGCAAGACGTTCTGGAAGGAGAACCGCTTTCCCGACATCACGATTGGTGAGGATACGCTCTTTGTCCTGAACAATGCCGGGCAGGTGGTGTGCGACTTGATGGAACCGTCGCTCTGCATTGCGATGGTGCACTCGGGGAATACCAGCGCCAAGGACACCGGTAGCGCTTACTGGCATCCGCAGCCGAGCACGGACATTCGCGCCTTGCTGGGCGACGATCGGTACTTGTACTGCTCGCCGCACACGCCACCCCACGGCGCGGAGTGGCCCCTCGTGTCGTGCATCATGCCGACCTACAACCGGCGACCGTTCGTACGTCTCGCGCTGCAGCATTTCCTTGCCCAGGATTACCCGAACAAGGAGCTCGTCATCGTCGACGACAGTCACGAGCCGATGGGTGACCTAGCGTGCGACCGTCCTGACGTCCGCTATCTGCATCAGCCCGCGCGCGCGTCCATCGGCGCCAAGCGGAACCTCGCCTGCCTCCATGCGCGGGGTGCGATCATCGCGCATTGGGACGATGACGATTGGTACGCGGCAGACCGTTTGCGTTATCAGGTGGCGCCGATTGTGGCGGGTGACGCCGATATTACCGGTCTGGAGAACGCGTTCGTGCTGGCGATTCCGCCGGGTGAGTTCTGGACCACCGAGCCGCAGCTGCACGAACGGATGTTTGTTGGTAATGTGCATGGCGGCACGCTCGTCTACAACAAGCAGATGCTCGGGCAAGGCCTGCGTTACCCGGAGACCAATCTGGCGGAAGATGCGTGGCTGCTACAGAGCGCGGTCAGTCGCGGGCAGCGGCTGCTGCGCCTCTCGAACCCCGGCGTGTTCGTCTATGTGCGGCACGCGAGCAATGCCTGGAAAGAATGTGCGCCGGGACGGTTCCTCAATCCGGCCGGCTGGAAACGCATCGCGCCGCCGGCGAGCATTCCCGCAAGCAGTCTCACCTCATACAGAAACCTGAACCCTTCGTAGGAGAGTTGACTTCCGCGGAGGATGGGCGGATCCTGCTCACCCATGCGCTGTCGATGTCGAATCGCCCTCATCCTGTTTGCGTCCGCGTGTGTCGCCGCCCCCCCCCCCCCCGCCCAGCACCACGAGCTCGGCAAGGTCAGCTTCCCGACGACCTGTAACGCAGCCGTCCAGGCCGAGTTCGAAACCGGCGTGGCGATGCTGCATTCGTACTGGTTCAACTACGCGGGGAAGACGTTCCGCGCGGTGCTGGAAAAAGATCCCGCGTGCGCGATGGCGTATTGGGGCATCGCGCTCGATCTGCTGGGCAACACGCTCTCGTCGCCGCCGTCCTCCCAAACCGCGCGCACCGCATGGGAGCTGCTCGAAAAGGCCCGCGGCGTTGCCATCAAGACCGACCGCGAGCGACTGTGGCTCGACGCGATCCGCGCCTACTTCCGTGAGTACGACACGGTCCCGGTCGAACGGCGGCTTGCGGCCTACAACACGGCCATGCAGCAACTCGCGGAGCGCTTTCCAGAGGACTTCGAGGCACAGGTCTATTACGCGCTGACGCTCCAGGCCTCCGCGCCGAAGAGCGACACGGCCTACGCCAATCAGTACAAGTCGGCGGCGATGCTCGAGAAGCTGTACACCCAGCAGCCGCAACACCCCGGCATCACGCATTACCTGATTCACGCGTACGACTTTGCGCCCTTCGCCGACAAGGGCATCCCGGCGGCGCGCCGCTACGCGTCCATTGCGCCGGCGGTGCCGCACGCGCGCCACATGCCGGCGCACATCTATTCGATGGTCGGCCTGTGGCAGGACTCGATCACCTCGAACCTGTCGGCGCTGGAGATTCAGCCGGACTATTACCACGCCTCCGACTTCACGGTGTACGCGCACCTGCAGCTCGCGCAGGACGACACCGCCGCGACGATGATCGCCAGGGCGCTGGCCACTCCGGAGCGCGGCGACCGTCCCCCGAGCATGGCAAACTTCACCGCCAAGGCCGCGATGCCGGCGCGCTACGTGCTCGAGCGCGCGGACTGGAAAGCGGCGGCGGCGTTGCCGCTGACGCCGACCGAGTACCCGCAAGCCGACTCGTTGACGCACTTCACGCGCGGCCTCGGCCTCGCGCGGCTCGGCGATCGCGCCGGCGCGGAGCGTGAGATCGACGCCATGGAGCGGCTCCGGGCGGCGATGGAGAAGTCGGGCGATGCCTATTGGGCGGATCGCACCCGGGACCAGATCCTAGCGGTCTTCGCCTGGGTGGCACTCAGCGAGGGCGAGAAAGATCGCGCCGCGACACTGATGCGCCAGGCTGCCGACCGCGAAGATGCGAGCATCAAGCACGTTGCGATGGAGAATCGCCTCTATCCAATGCGAGAGTTGCTCGGCGAGTTGCTGCTCGATGCCGGACGATCGAAGGACGCGCTCACCGAGTTCACCACAGCGCTGAAGCAACAGCCGAACCGCTATCGCGGACTCTATGGCGCCGCGCGCGCCGCCGAGGCGACCGGCGACGCGGCGAGCGCCAGGACGTTCTACGCGAAGGTCATCGAGCTGTCGAAACAGGCCGAAGGGCAGCGCCCCGAACTGCAACGGGCCCAGGCATTCGTCGCCTCGAAGCCCTGAATCACTTCGCGGTGACGGTGAAGCACCCCGTTCTCAAGTCGTTTGTGGGACTCGTCAGGTTGTCCACGAGCCGGAACATCACGTCGAACTGAGTGCCGTCCAAAATCGTAGCTGCGTCAAAATCGATGTGGACGGATCCTGATCCTTCCGCTGAAGTTTGTAGCGTGACCAGTGGTCCGATCGCAGGCAGCGGGAACGTCACGAAGTTCGGTGCCGGCGGACCCCATGGCGCGTCGCCAGCGGCGCGTTGGCAGAGGCCATCGGCGCTGTTCGGGCGCCCAATTTCGGGCGCGCGCTGAACAAAGAACGTGGTGTTGGGAGGTGCACCGTGCACGTTGACGTTGATCTGCGCGCTGAAGCTGCCGTGGGCGGCCGCTGTAGGGGTCACGTTGACGATGCCGGATCCGCTGCCGAGGACCGCAGTCAGTTTCTGGCCATGGGTCTTTCCAGCTGAGCGAACTGCGGCACTCGCCGCCGACCCCTCTAAGCGGAGCGGTGCCCCCTGAGTGGCAGTCGGCGCCGTCGGACTGTCAGGGGCGCCGGTGCAGGCCACCGCGCCCGCCGACAAGAGAACACCGAACGCGAACGGATAGAAGCGAGACATGTGATACCTCCAGCGGAATCCTCGCTTTCGGAGGCATCAGGCGCCATCGACCCAATCTGGAGCTTCCGTGAAGGTTTCATGGAGTAACCTGATCTGTATAATGCGACCCTCAATGGCTGGGGCCCTGAGGTTCTCGGGATTCGAGCTCGATGTGGAGGCGTACGTGCTGCGGCGCCCAGATGGGTCCGTCAGGCTCGAGAAGATCCCGATGGAGATTCTGATCCTCCTGGTGCAACGGGCGGGTTCGCTCGTGCAGCGAAGCGAAATCCAGGCGATGTTCTGGGGACCGGAGGTGTACGTCGAGCGCGACTCGGCGCTCAACACCGCCGTCCGCAAGATTCGTCGAGCGCTTGGCGACGACGCCGAGCGTCCACGGTTCGTGGAGACGGTTGTTGGCAAAGGCTATCGATTCATCGCCCGAGTCGACAGCAACTCGGTTCCATGGGAGCGCGTCTTTCCGAGTCACTGCGTGAGACGAGGCAAACACGAGTTCATCCTGGAGGCGGGCGAGACGACATTTGGACGCGACCCGAACGCCGGCGTCTATGTCGACCATCCCTCGGTGTCGCGCCATCATGCGTGCCTCTCGATCAGCTCAGAGGGTGCCGTCCTTCAGGATCTGCACAGCCGAAACGGCACGTTCGTCGATGGCCGTAAGATCGATGGCCCGACGAAGATCGGCCATGGTGCAATCATCGGCCTTGGTCCGATCACGTTGACGTTCATCGTGATGGCCGCCCCAGCTTCGACTCAATCGATGGGCACACGCCACTAGACATCCCGAGCCGGCAATTGATGAACCTCCCTTCAGGGACACGTCTCGGAGCGTATGAGATTCTGGCCCCGCTCGGCGCCGGGGGGATGGGCGAGGTCTATCGCGGCAGGGATACACGGCTGGACCGGGAGGTCGCCGTCAAGGTCATCTCCGAACGCCTGAGGAACGACGCGAACGCGCTGGCCAGGCTCCAGCGCGAGGCCCGTGCCGTGGCGTCGCTGTCGCACCCCAACATCGTGGCCCTCCACGATGTCGGCTCCGACAACGGTGTGGCATTCATCGTCATGGAGTTGCTCGACGGAGAATCGTTGGCCCAGTGCATCGTGGCTGGTGGCCTCCCGTGGAAGCGAGCTGTGGAGATCGCGGCATCGATCGCCGATGCGCTGGCATCCGCGCATGGCAAAGGCGTCGTGCATCGTGACCTGAAGCCCGCCAATATCTTCGTCACGCGCGAGGGCCACACCAAAGTTCTCGATTTCGGTCTTGCCAAGCACGACCCGTTCCGAACCGACGGGCCTACCGTCAGCTTCACTCGTCCTGGAGAGACCGAGCCAGGAATGGTGCTCGGCACAGTGTCGTACCTATCGCCCGAGCAGGCGAGGGGTGAACCGGCGGACGAGCGTTCCGACATCTTCTCGCTCGGCTGCGTGCTCTACGAGATGGTGTCCGGGCGACGAGCGTTTGATGGTGGTTCGGCTCCTGAAACCCTGGCGGCCATTCTTCGAGACGACCCACCGGACCTGGCAGGAAGTGGCGCACGGTTCCCGCCTGGCATCGGCGCGCTTGTTCGGCGTTGCCTCGAAAAGAAATCAGATCAGCGATTTCAATCGGCCCGCGATCTCGCCTTCTCGCTCCGCGAGATACTCGGCGCTTCGGATCCACGCACGGGGGAGGGTCATGTCGGCGCAGGGCGACCGTTCAGCCGTCGCAGCGTCGCTCTTGCCACGGCGCTGCTCGTGCTGATGGCGGGCGCCTTTTGGTTTGGCGTTACCCGGCAATCGGTCGGGTCCGGCGCTCGCATTCAATCGCTGGCCATCCTCCCTCTGTCGAATCTGTCCCCGAATCAAGAGCAGGAGTATTTCGCGGATGCCATGACGGAGGAGCTGACGACGCGGCTCGCGAAGATGAGCAACTGGCGCGTGATCTCACGCACGTCGGTCATGGCCTACCGAGGCACGCAGAAGAGAATTCCGGATATTGCGCGGGAACTGGGAGTAGATGCCGTTATCGAAGGCTCAGTCATTCGTGAAGGCTCGCGTGTGAAAGTCACGGCGCAGCTCATCGACGGCCGGACCGATCGGCACATCTGGGCCGACACCTTCGAGCGTGAAGTCGACAGCGTGCTGGCGATTCAGAGCGACGTGGCACGCGCGATTGCCGGCGCGGTGGACCTGACGCTGACGCCGGAAGGCGACCGTAGACTGACCGCCGCCACACGTCCCGTACTGCCGGCGGCCTACGACGCATACATTCGTGGTCGTCACGCGTGGGACAAGAGAAGCGAAGCCGATTTGCGGGAAGCGATTCGTCTATTCCAGCAATCGATCGATGCCGATCCAACCTACGCACCGGCGTACGCCGGACTGGCCGACTGCTACGCGCAGCTTGGCTACGGGTCCTACATTTCGCCTGACGACTCGTTCCCTCGTGCGCGGGCCGCGGCGATGCGGGCCCTGGAACTCGATGCCACGCTTGCCGAGGCGCATGCGTCACTGGGCTTTGTCCGGATGTATTACGACTGGGACTTCACGGAGGCGGAGGCGGAGTACAAGCGCGCGTTCGAGCTGAACCCGAACTACGCCATTGCACACCAGTGGTACGCGTACCTCCTGACGGCCATGGAGCGACCAGCCGCCGACGCGGAACGGGAGATCGCAATCGCCAAACAACTGGATCCGCTTTCGGTGCCGATCAACATCGACCACGCGTACATCCTTCACTACTACGAGCGAAACGACGAAGCGCTGCGCTCGGTCAGGCTCGCCCTGGAGATGAACCCCAGATTTCCGCCTGGCCACTTCTGGCTTGGTCGCATCTATACCGCTGAGGGTAGGTACAGCGACGCTGAAGCGGCGCTCCACAATATCGGGCCCTTGCGAACGTGGTCACCCGCCATGGCTGTTCTCGGGTACCTCTATGGGAAGAGCGGTCGGATGAATGAGGCCGGTGCAATTCTCAAAGAATTCGAGGCCTTGGCTCGGAGCGATCGTTACGCCTCTGGATACGCGATCGCCGTGGTGCATGCCGGGCTCGGTGATGCAGAACGCGCGTTCGCGCTCCTGGACGCGGCGTATCGCGAGCGATCGCATTGGCTGGTGTGGTTGAAGCGCGATCAGCGCTGGAACGACATCCGTGCCGATGCGCGCTTTCAGCGGCTCGTGAAAAAGATCGGATTGCCTTCGTCGGATCGCCTTCCATTAAGCTCGGCCGTAGTAGAATGAGGGGCGGTCTGGACTATCGGTCCGGGCCTCCTTCGTCAATCCGACGCGCTCGTTCCCGCCTCTTCGCCGACCCCTGACAGGTCGTTGAGTCGTTCGGCGCTTTTCTGTTCGGGAGATCACGTTGCGTTCGATCCGCCTCTCTGCTGCCGTTCTCGCGTTCGCCTGTGTTCTCGCCGGTCCGCGCGCGGCCGCGGCACAAGACGGGTCACGCCTGTTCGTTCCCAACTCGGCGAGCGTCACCGTCTCGGTGTTCCGAACGCTTGCGGACGGCACGCTGCAAACGGTGGTCAACATCCCCGCGGCCGGGATCAGCCCGAGCTCACGGGTCGCCGTACGCGGCGACCAGGCATTCGCCTACGTCACGGCTGCGAACACGGACAAGGTCCATGTCATCGAGACCAGGACGAACACCGTCGTGCAGACCGTCGATACCGGGACTAACGCGGGCACGACCAACGACGCCCCGTTCGGCCTGGCGGTCAGCCCCGACGGCTCCTACGTCTATGTGGCGAACAATGGGAGCGACACCGTTTCGGTCTTCAACGCGGACGCCAGGACCGGCCAGCTCACGGCCGTGGCGAACATCACCGCGGGTGACGGGACGCGTGACGTGGTGGTGAGTCCCGACGGGTCGCGCCTCTACGTCGCCAACCAGAACGCCAACAACGTCCAGGTCTTCGACACCGCCAGCAACACCCTCGTCGCCACCGTGACGGTAGCCGGCGGACTCAGCGCATTCAGTGCGCCATTCGATCTGGCCGTCTCTCCGAACGGAACGCGCGTGTACGTCGTCAACGCTACCGGCAACAGCGTGGCCGTCGTCGACACCGCCACCAACGTCGTGGTCGCAACGCCAACGGCAGGAGGCAGTCCGCGCGGCGTGGTGGTCAGTCCCGACGGCCACCACTTCTATGTCGTCAATCAGAGCACCGCAACGATCTCCGTGTACGACGCAACGAATAATAGCCTGCTGGCGACGTCAGCCGACTTCAGCGCCAATCCCGGCTTTCATGCCGCCAGCGGCGGCGCTGCGATCAGCCCTGACGGAGCATTCCTGTACGCGCCCGATTTCTCATCTGGCGTCGGCGGCGCCGACCCCGATCAGGTCCGGATGTTCAGTATCACGAACGGCATTCTCGCGTTCAACGGCAGCCCCTCCCTGATCGCGGCCGGTAACGACCCCACCCACCCCGCTATCTGCGGCAACGGCAACGCGCTCCTGGCGAGCGGTCGTACGTTCGTCGCCAGCCAGTCCGGCGCGCTCGGCTGCGTCGGCATCAGCACGCCGACGTTCACCGGTGGCACGCTGGTGGTCAACAACACCGGCATGACGATCGGGAACGCGATGACGCTCGGCGCTGGGGGCGTCACGATCGACACCAACGGCAACAACGTAACGTTCACCGGCATCTTCAGCGGCTCGGACGCGTTGACGACCTCAGGCGCCGGAATCCTGACGCTGACCGGTGCCAACAATTACAGCGGGGCAACGAACGTGACGGCCGGGACACTGATGGCTGGTGCCGCGAATACGTTCAGTGCCTCGAGCGCGATCACCGTCTCTGCCGGCGCGAGCGTGAACCTCAACAACTTCCACCAGACCGTTGGCTCGGTGGCCGGAGCCGGGACCGTCAACCTCGGCATCGGCACGCTGACAGCCGGCGGAAACAACACCAACACGACGTTCTCCGGTATCATCGCGGGCAACGGCGGCCTGATCAAGACGGGATCGGGCGTGCTGTTGCTGAGCGGCGCGAACACCTACACCGGCGCGACGACCCTCAACGTGGGAACGCTGCGCGTCACCGGCTCGACGAGCGGCGCGAGCGCGGTCACGGTCGCCAGCGCCGCTACGCTCGCGGGTATTGGGAGCGTCGCCGGCGCGGTTACCGTGAACGGGACGCTCAATCCCGGTGTCGGCGCCACGGGTCAGCTCTCCACGGGCAGCCTCACCGTGAGCGCCGGCGGCACGTTCCGCGCCGATTTGAACGGATCGACGGTGGCGAGCCAGGACCGTGTCATCGTGACCGGCGCCGTCGTCCTGGCCGGCACGCTCTCGATTAACCTCGGCCACATTCCCCAGCCCGGCCTGGTCTCTACGATCATCGAGAACGACGGGACTGACCTGGTCAGCGGCACGTTCGCGAACCTGGTTCAGGGCGCGTCGTTCACCGCCGCCAACGGCTCAATCTTGCGGATTTCCTATACCGGAGGCAGCGGCAACGATGTGACGCTGACGGCCGTGGAGAATCAGACAATCACGTTCGGCGCGCTCTCGAACAAGTCGTTCGGCGATCCGATATTCGTTGTCAGCGCCAGCGCGAGTTCGAGCCTCGCCGTGACGTTCTTGTCCACGACCCCGGGCGTCTGCATCGTGTCGGGCAGCACTGTGACGCTCGTCGGACTCGGTACGTGCACGATCGCCGCTGACCAGGCGGGCAACACGAACTACCTGGCCGCGCCGCGCGTGACCCAGAGCTTCAGCGTCGCGGCGAATTGCAGCGTGGTTTTGCTGAACCCCGCACAACTGCCGGCCGGTTTCGTGGCGATGCCGTACAGCCAGGCGCTGACGCTCGCAAACGGCACGACGCCGGTGACGCTGGAGTTGAGCGGCACGTTGCCACCGGGCGTGACGTTCAGCACCGGTCTGCTGTCCGGGACACCCACGACGCGCGGGGCATTTCCCTTCACGGTCTCAGGCACAGACGCCAACGGCTGCCAGGCATTCGCCTCGTACTCGTTCGCCGTGTCTGCCGAGCGGCGCCTGGCAATTGGCACGGCGACCGGCGGAGCCACGGTCCGCGCGTTCAATCTCGCGAGCGGAACCCTGCGTAGCGACCTCAGCGCCTTCGGCACGTTTGCCGGTGGCGCCTCGGTCGCGCAGGGCGATGTGGATGGGAACGGCGTGACCGACATGGTCGTGGGCGCCGGAGTCGGCGGGGGTCCCGTCGTGACGGTGTTCGACGGTACCTCGAACGCCACGCGGCTGTCGTTCTTCGCGTTCGATCCGGCGCTGCGCGGCGGCGTCGACGTCG